>DASYCE010000032.1 GCA_036500345.1 Gemmatimonadales bacterium
CCGTTGTGGATCAGCACCTGCGGACGCCCTTCCACCAGCGCCTCGATCCGCTTGTTGCGGAAGGTGAGGAGCGCCACGACGTAGTTGACGGCGATCAACGTCGTCGCGGCGATCAATCCGCCGATCAGCGAATTGTCGCCGGCGTTCATCGAGTTCTGCACGGCGTTGGAGAGCACCAGCAGCAGCACGAGGTCGAACGGTGCCAGCTGTCCCACCTGGCGCTTGCCCGTCACGCGCAGCAGCGCCAGGAGGAAGATGTACACCACGATCGAACGGACGACCAGCTCCCACCAGGGGACGGCGATGTTCCACATCTCGGACGCTCGGCTTGGGGACGGCCGAAAGCTACAGCGTCGCTAGCTGCGCAGCGCCTCGGTCGGCTCCACGCTCGCGGCGCGCCGTGCCGGGATCCAGCTGGCGACGACCACCGCCGCCGCGACGACGAGCACGACGCCGGCGTACGTCGCCGGGTCGGACGGCGCCACATCATACAGCAGCGACCGGAGGACTCGCGTCAACGCGAGGGCTGCAGCGACGCCGATGACGCCGCCGACCCCGGCGAGCCGGGCACCCTCCGCCATCACCATCCCGACCACGCTGCCGCGCTCGGCGCCGAGCGCCATGCGGATGCCGATCTCGCGAGTGCGTTGCACCACGCCGAACGACATCACGCCGTAGATCCCCATCACCGCGAGCGCCAGCGCGACGGCGGCGAAGATCGCCAGCAGCAGTGCGCTGAATCGTGCCTGTGCCGTGGCGTTGCCGACGCGAGCGGCCATGGTGCGGATGTCGTATACCGGATTCCCCGGTGCGATCTCCGCGATCGCACGACGCGCCGCACTGCTGACCGATGCCGGATCGACTGATGTCCGCAGGAAGATCACCAGCCTCTCGACGTGCGATTGCCCGGTGGAGATGTAGCTGTCGGGTCGGGCCACCGAATCGATGGTGCCGAAGCGGACATCACCGACGATGCCGATCACCGTGGCGCCCTTGTCGAACCCTCCCTGATAGATCTTCACCGCCTTCCCGATCGGATCTTCGTGGGGAAAGTATTGCTTCGCCGCGGCCTCGTTGATCAGCACCACGCGCGGAGCGCCCGCGGCGTCACCCGGAGCGAACATCCTTCCGCGGATCAGCGGCACGTGCAGGGCGCCGAACCAGTTCGGCGACACCCAGTGCACCCCGATCATCGCGTTGCCGGTGACGCTCTGTGGCCGGTCGGGAAAGGTCATGATGGTGCCGTTGCAACCGCCGTTGAGCGGCGGGCAATCAGCGAGCGCCACGCCGGTCACGCCGGGAACTGCGGCAAGCCGCGCCTGCAGCCGTTCGTAGAATCCGGGCAGCGAATCTGGCGAGAGAGCGCCCGGAGGAAACGCCGTGCGGATGGTCAGGATGTGGTCGGAGGTGAAGCCCGGATTCACGGCCATCAATCGCCCCAGGCTGCGCAGCATCAATCCCGAGCCCGCCAGCAGCACAAGCGCCAGCGCGACTTCGGCGATCACTAGCGCGCGCCGTGTGGCGCCCAGCCGCGCGCTCATTCGCCCCGCGCCGCTGTCACGCAGGTGATCGGTCAGCGATGGACGCGTCGCCTGGAGCGCGGGGACGAGACCGAACCACACCCCCGCGACGAGTGTCACGGCAAACGTGAATCCGAGCGCAACCGGGTCGAGCCGGATCGCATCGAAGCCGCTCCCCGCGATCCCCGGCCCGATCCCCTGCGCCTGCAGCGCATCGGCGGGATTGAGATGCTGCAGCAGGTGAACGCCCCACCATGCCAGCGTGACGCTCGCGACGCCGCCGATCGCCGCGAGCAGCAGGCTCTCCGCAAGAAGGAGCCGCACCAGCCGTCCGCGCCCGGCACCGATCGCCAGGCGGACGCCGATCTCCTGCCGACGCGTCGCTGCGCGGCCGAGAAGGAGATTCGCCAGGTTGACGCAGGCGATCAGCAACACCATCCCCACGGCGGCGAAGAGCACCAGCAGCGAGCGTTGCACCACCGGGGCTGCGCGCACCGAATTGAGCGAGCGTGCCGTCGCCGACCACTTGGCGGCGTCGGCCGTCGTCAGCATGTCCTTGGTGAATGGATAGCGATCGAACGCCAGTGTCCCGGCGCGCGCGGCTTCGGCTGTCGCCTGCGCTGCCGTGACTCCAGGCTTGAGCCGTCCCACCAGGTCATACTCGAGCGACCACGGCTGCGTCATGGAGGCGCTGTCGCCGGCACCGATGGGCAACAGCGCTTCGGCGGTTCCCGACAACCCGCGGAACGTCGGCGGCAGCACGCCGATCACTTCGCAATCGTCGCCGTCGATGCGGACCGTCTTCCCGACCACGGCAGGATCGGCACTGAACCTCCGCTGCCACAATGCATCGCTGATCAGCGCGCGCTTCGGCGCATTGGGCCCGGCGTCTTCGTCGGCATCAAAGTCGTGGCCCATCGCCACGCCGACGCCGAGGGTGTGCAGGTAGGCGGCGCTGACCCACTCGATCGGCGCTCGTTCGGGATTCGGCCCGCTCAGCGTGGCCTGCTGTGTCAGGTGCAGTGCCATCGAGCTGTAGTTCCGCGAGGCATCACGGAATACCTCGAATTTCTGCCACGACCAGGGAAACTCCACTCCCTTCGGTGCCGTGAGCACGATGTCGGTCAGTTGCGCCGGATCGCGATACGGCAGCGTCCGCAGCAGCACCGCGTTGACCGCCGAGAAGATCGCGGTGTTGGCGCCGATGCCGATGGCGAGTGTCATCACCGCGACGAGAGTGAACGCGGGGCGCTTCGCCAGTCCACGTGCGGCGTAGCGGACGTCCTGGATCACGCCGTCGATTGATTCACGGAACGCCATCCGTTGTTCCTTTCGCTGGGCGGAGCGGTGGACCGGATTGTGGGACGGGTCGACCGACGATCCGAGGCGCCGCATCGCTTCATCGCGTGCGGCGGTTGGAGACAGGCCGCGGTCGAGCAGCTGCGCGATCCGCGCGTCGAGGTGGAATCGGAGCTCCTCATCCAGCGCGTCGCGGATGAATTCCTTCCGCCGCACGTCGAGGCGAAAGAGCCGGCGGACTCCGCGCGGCAGCCGCACGGTGCTATCGACCCTCGGCGAGGATCGCCACGACTGCGTGGGCATAGCGCACCAGGTCGGCGGCGGCGCGCCGGAGATGCCTGCGGCCCTCCGGGGTCATGCTGTAGTACCGCGCGCGGCGATTGTTGTCGGTGATCCCCCACTCGGCGCGGACCAGGCTGCGCGCTTCCATCCGATGCAGCGCCTGATAGAGCGCGCCGTCGTCGACCGCGAGGAATCCCTCGGAGTGCGCCTCGATCCAGACCGTGATCTCGAACCCGTGCATCGGTTCGCGGGCGAGTGCCTTGAGCACCAGCACGTCGAGGGTCCCCTTGAGCAGTGACGGAGCAGCCGGCATCGCGTTCCTCCCAGTGTCTTCCCCTAGATGCTCAGAGAAGAAAGAGGGTCGCACCCGGGGGCGCCAGGCCGGCGCGGGAGGAAGGGCGCCGTCGCACGAGCGAACGGTGGCACTGTCCATCGCGCGCGCAACCGGGCGTCACCCTAACCAGGCAACGTCATCTCACTTGTTGGAGGGTATCATGCTGCGCTGGGCACTCGGATTCTTCATTGTCGCGATCATCGCCGCCATCTTTGGCTTCGGCGGGATTGCGGTCGCATCAGCCGGAATCGCGAAGATCCTCTTCTTCATCTTCCTGATCCTGTTCCTGCTCTCGCTGCTGACGGGGCTCGTGTCGGGGCGGCGCGTTCCGCCGCCGTGACACGCGCGGCGCCACGGCGTTGCTCACTCCCAGAGGTCGGCGGCGAGGATCCGGACCGCCACCTCGCCGTGCGAGGTGTTCTTCCCGCCGCTGAGCCAGGCGGGAAGATGATCGAACGCACCGCCCCGATCGGCCGGCTGGACCACACCGTTGAGCACCAGCCAGCGGCCCGATTGGCGGTCGGCGTAGGTGAGCAGCACGTCCGACGACCGGCGCAGCTGCGACATCAGCGACGCATCCCCTGCCACGAAGACCCGATCAGACTCGCCCGGCCTTACGCGCACCAGCGATGCGCGAAGAATGCCCTGCGAATCTCGGGACGTCAGGATCGCCTCGGGGGAGTGGGCGACGAGATCGTGAACCTGCGCCATTTCCTGACGCCGACGATCGCGTGATCTGGTCCCTACTTCAGCTTCAGGCATCCTCATTATCAGGCCCCTGACAGTTTAGTGTGTCACCAAAGCGAAGCGGGCGCGTCCCTGAACCATCTCGGTTCATCGGTCGCGCCCGCATCGTCCGGGGCCCAGCCCCGGCGTGATCGAGCGGATGGCGCACCTGCAGCCATCCCTGTGTTGTGCGTTGCAGCTGAGAGTATCAGGCGACGATTCGAGAACCGCAAGGGGTGACAGCAGGATGATGACGGGCGATCGTTAGGGATGGCAACTTCCCCGGAGGAAATGGATCACGACACCTCGCGCGAGAGCGTCGCGCGGGAGGTGGAGTGTCTCTGCACCATCGGCGCGATCGCCGGCCGGGTGGCGCATGAGATCAACAATCCGCTCGCCGGGGTCCACAACTCGTTCCGGCTGGTCAAGGATGCCATCCCGCAGAGCCACCCGCACTTCGCCTACGTCGCGGCGATCGAGCGGCAGATCCAGCGCATCGCCGCCGTCACCCGCCGCTTCGCTGATACCTACAGCGCCGAGGCCGATAGCGCCGTCGGTGTGGCGGTGTCGGCGATCGTCGGCGGCGCAGTACAGATGGCGGTGCAGGCGATCGGCACGGGAACGCCTCCGGTCGAAATTCTCAACGCCGTCCATCTTCCCTTTCCCCAGGCGGCCGGACTCCTCCGCCACGTCCTGATCCCGGGGTTCGGGGCCGCGATCCGCGCCGCCGATCCCGCGACCAGCGTGACGATCGACACTCGCATTCCCAGCGGGGTCCTGATCGTGGAAGTGCGTTATCTGGCGATACTGTCGTCTCATCCTCCAGAGCTCGATGCCCACGCGCAGCGACTTCTCGCGGCGCTCGGCGGCACGACCGAACTCCATACCGAAGGTGCCCAGATGACTGTACTCCAGGTCCGGATCCCGTTCGATCGGGTCGCGGGGGAAACGTCGTGAATTCCCGGGGACGAATTCTCCTCGCCGACGACGAGGACACCTTTCTGCAGTCGACCGCGGAACTCCTCCGGAAGGAAGGGTATTCGGTCGGCACCGCGCCCGACGCGGCGTCGGCGCTTGCCGCGGTCCAGGGCGGCTCGTTCGACCTGGTGGTCAGCGACCTCGAGATGCCAGGCAACGAGAATCTCGCGCTGGTGCGCCGGCTCGCCGAGGAAGCCGGGGGATTGCCGGTCATCATCCTGACCGGTTTTCCGTCGACCGAATCGGCGATCGCGTCAATCGAGCTTCCCGTCGCCGCGTATCTGCGGAAACCCGTCGCCTGGGACGACCTGCTGGTCCGGATCGAGGGCGCGATCGCCCGCTTCCGCGCCTATCGCAGCATGCGCCGCACCGAGGAGCAACTCGAGGCGTGGCGCGACGAATTCCACCGGGCCACCACCCCAAACCAGACGACCAAGCAGGCCGCGGGCGCCCAGATCGACGCCTTCCTCGCCCTCACGCTGCGCAACGTGATGGGATCGCTCAGCAATCTCGAGACCCTCGGCCAGGCGCTCAGCGGCAGGGAAGTGGTCCGCGGATCACCGTGCCAGCTGATCAACTGTCCGCGGGGATTGCAACTGCAGCAGGCGGTTCGCGAAACGATCGCGGTGCTCGAAGAGACCAAGGGGTCGTTCAAATCGAAGACCTTGGCAACACTTCGCGAGCGTCTCGAGCTCCTGCTCGAGGTCGTCTGACACGATGTGTGTATGATGTGTGGGGATGAACGTCACCGCACGACCGGATAGCGCTTCCGGAGCATTCATACACGCAGGCTGCAGGACACATGACTCGACTCGGGGTCGAGTCCCTTAACGACCGGTGGCCCCGGGCCCCGCGAGTTGAAGGCGTCCGTCCGCTCCATGGGAGCCGGTGGACGCCTTCCGCGTTTTCTGACCAGTGAGGACGGCGATGCCAGGACATACCTTCAGCGGGCTCAAGCCGGGCGACGGACTCGGCGACTTCATCTCCTTCACCACCGACGCGGGCCCCCGGTACAACCCGGCGCCAAACCGGCCGGTGGTGATCCACGAGTACGATGACGAGCGGGAAGTACCACCCTCCCGCAATCGCTGGTCGGTCGTCCCCCCAGCGTGAACTCCGTCGTTGCCCAGCGAATAAACTGGACCACCCGGCGGAGTTTGGTACCACCGCCGGGACCGCGTTCAAGTAGATCGTAGCGATCCCTCTCCCCGGAGACTGGTATGCTGCGGCAGATCGCGAGCCTGATGGTGGGAGCCCTTCTGATAGCACCTCTCGGCTTTGGTGTGAGCAACGCGGCACTCGCCGCTCTCGCCCGGACCATTTTCGCATTCCTGATCCTTGCGATCGTGCTCGAATCGTTTGCTGCCGCCGTCTGGACGAGGCGCTGGTCGGTCTGATCTCCGCGGATGACCGCCGCTAGCGCGAACTCTTTTTCAATGATTTCATCATCGCCTTGGTCAATCCCTGGCGGGACGCCAGCATGTCGCGCCAGGGATCGTCGATCGTCGGAGTCGAGCGGCGCAAGCGCGGTAGGGTGAACTGGTCACCCCGCTTGATCGTCGCGAGCTGGTCCCACGAGATCGGCACTGAGACCCCTGCTTCGGCGCGCGCGCGCGGGCACCACGGCGCGATCGCCGTCGCACCGCGGGTGTTGCGAAGCCAGTCGATGAAAATCACGCCCTCCCGTTCTGCCTTGCTCGCCTTGATGATGAACTGATCGGGAAAGACCGATTCCATCTGGCTCGCCACCGCGCGCGCGAATTCGCTCACTTCGTCCCAACGACTCCGACGCGCGATCGGCACCACCACGTGCAGTCCTTTCCCGCCGGTTGTCTTGACCCAGCTCGCCAGCCCGAGCTCGTCGAGGAGGGCACCGAGACCGCGCGCCGCCTGCTGCGTCGACTTCCACGAGACCCCGGGACCCGGATCGAGATCGAAGATGATCCGGTCGGGACAATCCGGATCATCGGTCCGCGATCCCCACGGATGGATCTCGAGCACTCCCCATTGCACCAGCGCCACCAGGCCGGCGACGTCGCCCACGGCGACATACATCCGCCGTTGCCCATTCCCCTGGAGGATCGAAACGGTGTCCAGTACGTCGGGAGGCAGTCCCGGCCAGTGCTTCTGAAAAAAGCAGGTGCCGGCGACGCCGTCGGGACAGCGCACCAATGACAACGGCCGCCCCCCCACGTGCGGCAGCATCAGCGGGCCGACCGCCGCGATGTATTCCGCCAGCTGGATCTTGGTGATCTTCGACCCCGGATAGATCACGCGGTCAGGGTGGCTGATCGCAACACCCGCGACCGTCGCGGTGGCGCTCTTCGAAGGACTCATTGGGCTCGCTCGCGTCGAACGTTGGTGGCTGGTTTGTCTTCGCGGATCCCCTGGAATACCGGGTGACGCAAGCGTCCGTCGTTGGTCCACTCCGTAAAGGACACTTCCGCCACGAGTCGCGGCTTGACCCACTGCGCCGTCCCCGGCACGCCGGCAGGACGCGTCGCCAGCGGCATCTTCGGGGTCTCGAGGAGCCGCAACCGCCGCCGCAGTTCGCGCAGGATCGCGTCGTTGAATCCGCTGCCGACCCGGCCCGCGTAACGAAGTTCACCCTTCTCGTGCACGCCCAGGAGCAGCGAGCCGAGACCGACCCGAGCCCCACCTGGGGGAGTGAAGCCGATCACCACGAACTCCTGCCGGTTGCTGCATTTCACCTTGACCCAATCGGACGTGCGGCGGCTCGCATACGGCGCGCCGTTCCGCTTTCCGATGATCCCCTCGAGGCCGAGCTTGCACGCGGCCCGCAGCAACACCTTCCCCTCGCCGTCGAGTCGCTGGCCGAGGCGTACCGCGCCGGTTGCCGCGACCTTCGATTTCCGGAAAAGCTGCTCCAGCTTCGTCCTCCGGTCGCGGAGCGGTAGCGATCGAAGATCGGCGCCCCCCGCGCGGAGGAGATCGAAGACGAAATAGGTGAGGTCCTGGTCGCGGGCTGCGTCGAGACTCTGCTGCAGCAGGGTGAAGCGCGAGCGGCCGGATCGATCGAGGACGACAACCTCGCCGTCGAGCGTCGCCGATCCGAGTCGAAGCTTGCTGATCGAGCGCGCCAGGCCGGGGAACCGGTCGGTCCAGTCGTTGCCGCGCCGGGTGAGAAGTCGGACGTCGCGATCGGTCACAATCGCCTCGAGGCGATATCCGTCGTACTTCACCTCGTAGATCCACTCGTCGCCGGCTGGAGGGGCATCGACGAGCGTGCAGAGTTCGGGCGGGACGAACTGCGGCGCCGATTCCCGGTTCACGCCGCCCGCTCGTCATGCGCGCCGCCATCCATCATGCGCTCTTGCGCGCGCGCTTGTGGCGTGCAGGGCTGCGCCGGGTCGCGCCGTCGTGCTGCTGTTCCTTCACCGAACGCCGCAGCGCTTCCATCAGGTCGAGCACCTTCGGCTCGCGCCCCTTCGGCGCTGCTTCATGCGCCGGCTTGGCGCCCCGCGCGCGCCGCTTGATCAGCTCGAGGAGATCGTCGCGATACTCATCCCGGTATTCCGACGGCTTCCATTTGACCTCCATCCCCTCGACCAGCTTCTTCGCCATCGCAAGTTCCGGCGGTCGGACGGACTTCGCCGACTCGGAAGCGTCGATCCCGAAATCCGCCGGCTTCCGCACCTCTTCGTCGTAGCGCAACGCCTGCGCGACGAGCGCGCCATCGAACGGGTACACCACGGTGAGATACTGCCGGGTGCGGATCACCAGGTTCGCCAGCGCCACGCGGTGCATCGATTCGAGTGTCCTGGCGAGGAGATGATAGGCCTTCTCGCTCCCCTTCGTCGGCCCGACGACGTACGGCTTGGCGAAGTAGATCATCGGAATCTCGTCGGCGGAGAGGAACCCGATCACGTCGATCGTCCGGGTGGCTCGAGGATTGGCTTCCTTGAGCTCCTCGTCGGCCAGAATGACGTAGCGATTGCTCGAGACCTCGTATCCCTTGACGATGTCCTTCTGCTCGACCGGCTTTCCCGTCGTCTTGTTGATCTTGAGATAGCCGATGCGCGACATGTCGCGCTTGTCGAGCATGTCGAGGTCGAGCCGCTCCGGTGCCTCGGCGCTGTAGAGCTCCACGCCGATCGTCACCAGGCCGAAGGAAAGCGATCCCTTCCAGAGTCCTCTCGCCATGATCTGTCCCCCATCGTCGCTGTGTTGATAAGGGACGGCACCTGAGGGAGGCGTTGCACCGCCCGGGGGGGCCCGCGCCAGGTCGCGCCGGACCGGTGGCGTGCCATGAGGCGCCCCCGGCGCGTCATCCCTTCGGATTCATCGACACGGAGGTTCAGATGGCAGTCATCACGGAGACCACCGATCGCACCATGATCACGACGCCGGGCCGGCGCCGTGAGTTCGGCCGTGCCTCGCAGATCATCGATTATCTCTTCTGGCTTCTCTACTCGCTCCTCTTCATCCGCCTGCTGCTGGTCTTCTTCCACGCCAGCTCGTGGGCGGGATTCACCCAGTTCATCGACAACGTGACGAATCCGTTCTACGCGCCATTCCGCGGCATCGTCGGGTCGGTGACAGTGAATAACGAATTCACGCTCGCGATTCCGATCCTGATTGCGATGGTGGTCTACGGACTGCTCCACCTCGCGATCAACAAGCTGCTCTGGCTCCTGGTCTATCGCCGGGCCGGGATGTGATTGCCGGCGCAGGGCGATCCGGCCCCGGGTGAGCCGGTGTCCGGGTCCGGAGCGCGTGCAATGAGTCGTCGCGGCGGCGTCCCCATGATGCCGGCGCGATTGCGCGGGTCAGCAAGACAAGAACAGCCTGGTCGTGCGGGGAAAGCCCCGAAAGACGAAGGCGTGATCCGGGAGAACCGAGTCACGCCTTCGTTCTATTTGGCCCTCCCGCACCACCCGAGCCCGACGGCGAAAGCGGCGGGCATATGGAGCGGATCATGGTGTACCGGAAGAATCGGCGGGCAGAATTCGATCGCGCCCTTCGCGCCGTCAAGGCGGAGTTGTGCCTCTCGGTGGCGCTGGTGGTCGTCGGTGTCCTGGCACTCGTGGCGCAGCATGCGCCGCGCCCGGCAGCTTCCACGGCGATCGCGGCAACGGCCGCGGCCTGGCATCCTCAGGACTGATTGCGCAGTTCTCCCGCCGGCGGAGTTGGCTCGCCGTCTCGCTTTTCGACGACCAGTGTGTAGTGCGACGCAAGCGCGGCGATCGATCCGAGGGCGACCCAGATCGGAAGGAACATCGCGCCGAGAATCCCCGCGGTCAGCGGAATCTCCAGCAGGGTATGGCCCGACTCGTTCTTGACGATGATCCGCCGGGCATTTCCTTCGCGAACCAGTTCCTTGACGCGGTCGACCAGCTTCTCGCCGCTGACCTTGTATTCCTCGGTGTTCATCGCGACCTCTCGCCTGTGGGTTCGAGGCAATACTAACTCCGCGGGCGGGCAACCAGTTTCGCCGCTGAAACAGCGCGCGCTCAACCCGCTGCCGGGCTCCGGTCGTCGGCGAGCGAGGCGAGCGCCGTTTCGTCGGTGAAGACAAGCGACTCGGAGTTCAGGCAGTGGCGGTGCCCGGTGGGCGGCGGGCCGTCGTCGAAGAGATGTCCGAGATGCGCGCTGCATCGCGCGCAGAGGAGTTCGGTCCGGGTCATTCCGTACGAACGGTCGACCTGCGTTGCCACGTTCTCCTCGGCGATCGGCTGGAAGAACGACGGCCAGCCAGTGCCGGAATTGAATTTCGCACCGGACGAGAAGAGCGGCAGTCCGCAGCAGATGCAGCTGTAGACCCCGCTCCGTTTGTTGTCGAGGAGCGTGCCGCAGAATGGCGCCTCCGTCCCCTTGCCGCGCGCGATGCGGTATTGCTCCGGCGAGAGGAGCCGGCGCCATTCGTCGTCGCTCTTCTCCACCCGCTCGGAACGGATCGGGCCGACGAGCGCCCCGTCGCGATCGAACACCTTGACTGAAACTTCCACCGAACGCTCCCGGGATCGTGCGGCCCGATCGGCCGCGTGACGAGAATCTCGTGCAATGCTAATGATGCTTGAAGTACTGGACCGCCCGTTCGTGCTTCTCCGCTGCCGCACGGCTGCGGAAGGTGCCGAGATTGCGGCGCTTCCCGGTCTTGGGATTCGCTTTGCGAGAATAGAGGCGGTATTCGCCCGAGGAGAGCTTGCGGATCATGAGATCCTCCGTGAGATGCCCATTGATTCTGAATGATCGACCGGCATTAAAACGGCAAGAGTGTCGAGTCTATGCCTTGGAGTCAGGTAACTGTCTCCGCCGCTGTTCTCAACACTCTTGCCACGGTGGGGGACGTCCGGGGGCCGGAGCGTGCACACACATCCCCGGCGCGATTCCGGGCGAATCAATCCATCCGAAAACGAGAACGCTTCACCAGCATGTCAGGGAGTTGGGTTGTCCGAATACCCGCGCAGTAATTGCCCCAGCGGATCGGCTAGACCACGATCGAGAGGCAGGTCAGCGACCCGTCGCCCTTCTCGAACTCCGACATGTCGAGGAGCCGCAGGACGACCCCGTGTTCATGCGCGAAGGCGTTGAGTGTTTCGAAGGTCCGCTGATAGCCGCGGAGCGCCAGGAGCTGTGAGCCGATCCGCAGCGTGTTTGCCGCTCGATCCTCCCCCGGCGAGGTGGTGAGCGTCCGGTGCGCCTCGAACCGCCGCGGATCGATCAACTCCGGCGCGACCAGCATCGTCCCGTCGCCGAGCCACGTCGCTGCGCTCTTGAGATGAAGACACCGGTCGACCGGCACCGAGATGACGTCGCGGCCGGCGGGAGCCAGGAAGCGGCGCACCGATTCCACGCCCACGACGTTGGTCCGGCTGGAGAGGCCGACGTAGGTCACCTCGCCGGCATGGAGGACGTCGCCGCCGTCGAGCCGCGCGCCGACCGGGAGGGTCACGATTTCGTGGTCGGCACCAAGCTGGGCGATGACCGCGCCCTGCTCCCCCTCACGATGCGGTGCCATGCTGGCGCGGAGCACACGGCTCCCCCACACCACCGCGGTGTCCTCGATGAAGACGCAATCGGCAAACGACTCATCGGCCGGGACGGTGACCACGCGAAGTCCGGAGACCTCGAGGGCGCGGACGTAGTCGGCGTGCTGCCGATCGGCTCGATCGATCGCGATTCCGCGCGTGCCGTAGCGCGCCGGGTACGATCGCGGCACCCGCCGGATCATCGCCTTTACCGGCGCAGCCATGAGGTCGGTCGATTGGGAGGATGACATCGTCAATGCGCTGTGGTTGTCACCGGGGCAATCTATTGATCCGTGCGGCGATCAACCAGCGCCGGAGGCGACGCGGTGTGTCACGGGCGGCCGCGCCGCAGTAAGATCCATGAACACCTGCCGTCTGCGTGTTCCACGCCGCCTGCGAGGAGTCCCGTGATGTCACACCAGATCCGCGCGACCGCCGTCCTCCTTCTCTGTGCCCTCCTGTGCATCGGGTGCGTGCCGCAGCAGGACGCGCAGGCCGCCGATCTCACCCAGTTCGTCGACACGCTCAGGGCAATCGACTCGCATGCCCACCCGATGACGTTCGTCGCGGCGGGATCCCCTGCCGACACCGATTACGATGCCCTGCCACTCGACGGCATTCCGGGGTTTGCCCTGCCGTGGGGACTCGATGTCGCCAATCCGTCGTTCCGCGAGGCCGAGCGCGCGCTCTACGGCGTGATCTCCTCGGACACCACGGCGGCGTCACGCAAGGAGGTCGCCGACGCGCGCCAGCGATTGATCGCCGGCAACGGTGCGGGCTTCCCAGCGTGGGCGCTCGATCGCGCGCACATCGAGGTGATGCTCGCCAACCGCGTCGCGATGGACGGGCTGTCGGCGCCGCGATTTCGCTGGGTCGCGTTCGACGATGCGCTGATGTTGCCGCTGGACAGCCGGCTCGAAGGCGCCGTCTCCCCAGACCGGCGCGCGCTCTACCCGCTCGAAGCGAAGCTGTTGCAGCGGTACCTGCGCGATCTCGGCATCGCTGCGCTGCCGAAGACGCTCGCTGCATACCAATCGACGGTCGTCGAGGCAGCGCTCGAGCATCAGCACGCCGCCGGAGCAGTGGCGATCAAGTTCGAGGCGGCGTACCTCCGGCCGCTCGACTTCGGCCCCGACGATTCCGCGGCCGCCGCAACGATCTACGCCCGATACGTCGATCACGGTCCGCCACCGCCAGCCGACTACAAGACACTCGAAGACCATCTCTTTCGCGTCATCACTCGCGACGCCGGCCACCTCAGCATGGCGGTGCAGATCCATGTGACCGAAGGGTTCGGCGGATTCTATGCCACCGCGGGGAGTTCACCGGCGCTGCTCGAACCGGTGCTCGACGATTCGACGTTGCGCGGCACCCACTTCGTGATCGTGCATGGCGGCTGGCCGCGCGTCGGGGAAACGCTGGCGCTCCTCTCCAAACCGAACGTCTACACTGACATCTCCATGATGGATCTTCTCGCCGAACCCGCCGCGGTTGCGCGGGCGCTCAGGATGTGGCTCAACGAATGGCCGGGAAAGGTGATGTTCGGCACCGATGCCTTCGAAGGGGGACCGTCGCAGGGATGGGAAGAAGTCGCGTACGTCGCGTCACGCAATGCCCGGAAGGAATTGACCGGTGCGCTCCTCGGCATGGTGCGCGATGGCGAGATCACCAACGAGCGGGCGCGAGTGCTGGCGCGGATGGTCATGCACGACAACGCGATGGCGGTGTATCACCTGCAGCCGCGATGACCTGCCGGCACGGCCAGGAAAAAACTGCGGGGCCGGAGAAGGTTCCGGCCCCGCGGTCTCTTGGCACTCGGGCGTTGTGGGCCGACGGTACTCGCTCAGCCCTTCTTGTAGGTGGTCACCCGGGTCGTCGGATCGCCGCCGTTGCGGCCGGGAGCGGTCGTCGACACGATGAGATTTCCCGACGCATCGATCGACAGCGTCTGCACCGTCGTCGACGGTGTGCCGCCGAAGTCGCGGGTCGTCGAGATGTTCAGCTTGCCCGCGTCCCACTTGGCGTGCGAGACGACTTCCTGGGCACCGTTGCGGCCCTGCGTGGTGTTCTTGCTGTCCGAGCCATCGAGATTGTAGACCGACTTCGTCTCACCATTCTGCGTGGTGCGGGTGATGGTGAGCGTATTGGCATCCTGGGTCGCCGTGAATTCCTGACCGAAGCCGCCGAATCCACCGCGGCCACCAGCGGCTGCTGCGTTCGGGTCCGGCACCATCGTCCACTTGCCGGTGAAGTTCGGCGCTTGGGCGCCGAGTGCCACGGCGCTCACCGCCAGCGCAACCGTGGACATCATCAGTGCTACACGTCGCATGAGGAAACACTCCGTAGAGATGGGCGGTTTGTGCCGCCATGATGGTGAAGAAGCGCGTCAAAACTACGGCGCGGTGCGGGAATCGACAACGCAGGTGTCGAGCGCGGGGGTGGTGGCGTCATTATCGTGCAGTGTCGCCAGGGGCACCCGATTCCACATGGGGGATCGGGTTGAGAAGCACCCTCGGAACCTGACCCGGTTCATACCGGCGTAGGGAGGCGACTCCGCGCAGGAGATTTCCGATGGCCACCGCAGTTGCCCCCACGTCGGCGTCGTACGACGACGCGTTCCCCAATTCACGCAAGATCCACGTTGACGGCGAACATGGCGTGCGCGTGCCGTTCCGCCAGATCGCGCTGAGTGATTCTCCCGACGGATCGCACAATCATGCGGTCTCGGTGTACGACACCTCCGGGCCGCAGGACTGTGATGTGCTCGACGGGCTGCCACCGGTGCGCGCGCCGTGGATCGCCGCGCGCGATGTGACCGCGCGTCCCGAGCGCGATCAATCGCTCGGCTTCGAGATGCCCGAAGGACTCAAGCGGACCGTGCTGCGCGGCAACGGGCCGGTGACGCAGCTGCACTATGCGCGGCGCGGGATCATCACGCCGGAGATGGAATACATCGCGCTTCGCGAGGGGCTGCCGGTCGAGCTGGTGCGCGACGAAGTGGCGCGCGGACGCGCGATCATCCCGGCGAACATCAATCACCCGGAACTCGAGCCGATGATCATCGGCCGGAAGTTTCACGTCAAGATCAACGCCAACATCGGCAACTCGGCGATCACCTCGTCGATCGAGGAAGAGGTCGACAAGCTCCGCTGGGCGACGCTCTGGGGCGCCGACACGGTGATGGATCTCTCCACGGGAAAGAAGATTCACGAGACGCGTCAGTGGATCATCCGCAATTCGCCGGTGCCGATCGGGACGGTGCCGATCTATCAGGCGCTGGAGAAGGTCGGCGGTGTGGCGGAGGATCTGACCTGGGAGGTCTATCGCGACACGTTGATCGAGCAGGCGGAGCAGGGGGTCGACTACTTCACGGTGCACGCCGGCGTGCTGCTGCGGTACATCCCGCTCACCGCCCGGCGAATGACCGGGATCGTCTCCCGCGGCGGGAGCATCATCGCGAAGTGGTGCCTGGCGCACCACCAGGAATCATTCCTCTACACGCGCTTCCGCGAAATCTGCGAGATCATGCAGGCGTACGACGTCTCGTTCTCGCTCGGCGATGGGCTGAGGCCGGGATCGATCGCCGATGCGAATGACGAAGCGCAGTTCGCCGAACTGAAGACGCAGGGCGAGCTCACCCGCATCGCCTGGGAGTACGACGTGCAGGTGATGAATGAAGGGCCGGGGCACATCCCGATGCACCAGATCAAGGAGAACATGGAGAAGCAGCTGGAATGGTGCAGCGAGGCGCCATTCTACACCCTGGGACCGCTGACCACCGATGTCGCACCCGGATACGACCACATCACCTCGGCGATCGGCGCCGCGATGATCGGCTGGTACGGAACGGCGCTCCTCTGCTATGTCACCCCGAAGGAGCACCTCGGACTTCCCAACCGCGACGACGTGAAGGCGGGAGTGATCGCGTACAAGATCGCCGCGCATGCGGCCGACCTGGCGAAAGGGCATCCGGACGCGCGCGAGCGGGATGATGCGCTGAGCAAGGCGCGATTCGAATTCCGCTGGCGCGACCAGTTCAACCTGTCGCTCGACCCGGTGACCGCGCTCGCCTTCCACGATGAGACGCTCCCGGCAGAGGGGGCGAAGATCGCGCACTTCTGCTCGATGTGCGGTCCGAAGTTCTGTTCGATGCGGATCACGCAGGACATCCGCGACGAGGCGGCGCGGCTTGAGGCGGAGCTGGGAATGGCGGCGAAGGCGCGGGAGTTCCAGGAGCGTGGCAGCGAGATCTACCTCTGAGGGTGGGCGAACGGGGCGGGATCGACTTTACCTGATTCAAACATATTGGGGAGAAATTGAGGGGAAATTGACGGATTTGACCACCGGTCCGCGTTATTCGGGACTCGTCAATATCCCCGATCGCCCGTATTTTTCAGGATGCACCCCCCAGTCCAGGCGGTGAGCGGCCTCTTCAAGGCTGTCCTCATCATCGGCCCTGTCGTCGAATGGGCGTCGGCGCTCCTCCTTGTGGGCGCCTTCGTGCTGCTGCTGCCGCTCTCCTCGCAGCGGCGGCTGGTGGTGATCTGGCTGACGGCCTGGGCAGCGCAGGCGTTCTCCCTGACCTATCCGGCGCTCGAGTCGATCGGGCAGATCGTCCATTCCGCTGGTGGTCCGGGGCTCGGTATGTGGGCCACGATCATCCTCCCGTTCTTCTGGCCGGCGCGGTTCCTCTTCATTGCCGCCGTCGGTTTTGGCGGCCTGTCCGCCGCCGGTCGCCGGGCCCCGGTGCACATCGAGCGGAGCGCGCTCATCGCCGTGGCGATCTTCGGCATCGGCCTCGGCGTTCTGGATGCAGACCGGATCGGCGGCGTGGTCGAGGCAATTGCGACGCCGCTGGTCTTCTTCGGTGCCGCGCAATTCATCTTTACCGCCGCCGTCGGCCCGCGATTTCGCGGACTCACCTTCCTCGGCGTTGTCACCACGCTGTACGGCACGCTGGCGACCTGCTATCTGATCGACAAGCTGTCCCCCGGTTCGACCGGCTCCCTGATGACGCTGATCCACGTGGTGCGATTCTCGGCGTTGTACGGCGATGCCATCGCATTGGCACTCCTTGGCGTCGGGGTGATCGTGGTGATCGTCCAGGAAGCCTTCCTCGATGTGATCGAGGCACACGAGAAGCGCATTCGCGCCGTCGCCGAATCGGAATTCCGTCTCAACGACATTATCCAGGCGGCGCAGGAAGCGATCGTCACCTTCGACGCCGGCGGGCGAATCGAACTGGCCAATGAAGGCGCTGCCCTGTTGCTCGGTGTCGAACCCGGCGCACTCGTCGGCCAGCCGATCAGCGGGGTGATCGATCGTCCCACCGAATCGGTCCTCGACCTGATGCACGAGGCCGAAGTCCGCGCCAACCGCGACCTGATCACCTACCCCGCCTCCGGGATCCGGGTCGACGGTGAACGGTTCCCGATCGAATTCACCGTCGGGCGGCTTCGCAACGCCGAGAAACCCGGCGGCGTCGTCGTCATCCGCGACCTCACCCTCCAGCAGGCGATGCTGGCGGAGCGGGAGGAATTCGAGCGGAAGATGGCGGAGTCGGAGAAGATGATGGCGATCGGCCGCGTCGTCTCCGGAGTGGCACACGAGCTCAACAACCCGCTCGCCGTCGTCCTGGGTGAAAGCGAACAGCTCGCCGAAACTGCACCGGGGGGCGAAGTACGCACCGGTCTCCGGATGATCCACGAACAGGCCAATCGCGCGCGCCACATCATTCGCGACCTTCTCGCGTTCGTGCGTCATCGCGACGACCAGCGCGAGGAGATCAATCCGGTGCATCTCGTCGAGCGGACCGTTGCAACGCTGCGTCCGGTGGCCGAGGCTCGAAGCGTGACCCTGACGGCCGACATCCCCGATCGTATGCACGCGATCCGTGTCGATCCTGCCGCAATCGAGCAGGTGCTCGTCAACTTGATCGACAACGCGTTCGATGCGGTGCCGGCCGGTGGCGCTGTCCGGGTTCGCATCCGGATCGCCGGCGATCGGGTGGAGTTGATCGTCGACGATACCGGTCCCGGCATCCCCGACGAACTGGTCGGCAAGGTGTTCGAGCCGTTCTACACCACGAAGGAGACGGGGCGCGGGCCGGGACTCGGCCTGTCGGTCTCGTTCGGAATCGCCGAACAGCATGACGGTTCGCTTCGGCTGGAAAACCGTCCCGCGAGCGGCATCGGCGCGCGCTTCATTTTGTCGCTCCCTTCCGCAGGCCCGGTTGCGGACACGACGCCGGCGATGAAGCGTCCCTTTCCCTCGCCGCCGCTCCGCGACGGCAAGGCGGCCGAAGTGATGCTGATCGACGATGAGCCGGCCGTCCGCGCAACGCTTGCCAAGCTCTTCGCTCGCACCGGATGGCAGGTGCGCCAGGCCGCCAGTGGTCACGAGGCGATCGAGTGGTTGGCTCAGGTGTCCGACAGCGACGCACCGGTCGTGATCCTTTGCGACCTCAAGATGCCGGGAATGGGCGGCCAGGAATTCCATCGTGAGATTTCCCGAACGCGCCCCGCGCTGGCGAAGCGGGTGATCTTCGTCACTGGAGACGCCGTCGAGTCGGTATCCAGCGGGTTCATCGCGGCGTCAGGTTGCCAGGTCGTGGAGAAACCATTTACGGTCGCCGAGATCGCTCGCGCCGTAAGCACCACGGTCAACGGCGAGTAAACCAGCTCCGGAATACGTTGTGTTGCTGGTGTCGGTGCGGGTCGAGCGGTAACGTTGTCGCGCTTGCCGGGAATTCGCCCGGAAGCTCATTCAACCATCCGTTCGCAGGAGCACCCAGTGAAGCGTTTTCCTCTCATGGTGGCGTCTGGCGCCATCGGCCTCGCACTCCTCGTTGGTGTTACTCACAAGCTGACCGCATCCACCGAGACCGGGACGCCGCCCAGTGACGGTTACTGTTATTACCATCTCTGGAATTGCAGCTATGACGGAACTGGCTACTGGGATGGCTGCGACCCGAATTACGCCGAGGGGTGGATTCCCACATCGTATGCGCGCGCCATTTGCACCACGTATCACGACAGGTAGCCACTGAACGTTCCGCGGCGCGGTGCCTTGTACGGCATCGTGCGAGCTCCGAAGCGGGGACGGACCGCGGAGCGTCCGCGGTTCGTCTCCCGCCTTCGATCCCAACTGACCGCGAACGCCTTAGACTTCCGCTTATCCAGCCGATGATCGACATGCAGGGCTTCGTCACGCAGTTTCACCATCCACGACCGATCATCGGGACCTGATGGCCTACTCGCCGCTCGACTTGATGGGGCTGGTGGTACAGTGGGTGAGTTCCCTCCTGCTGTTGCTTCTTTTCTATCGTGTCGGCCGTTTTGGCGCCCGGCGGCGGACGCTCCGGATCTGGATGGCTGCATGGGCGGCTCAGGTCGCAGCGATCACCGGATTTGCCCTCCAGTCGCTCGCGGTCCTGATCGGGCATCCGCTGGCGACAGCCGGCGCATGGATCGTCATCGACGATTTCTACGTCCCCGGAAAGCTGGTCTTCGACGGCCTCATCGCGCTCGGCGCGATGCAGGCGATCGGCCGCGAGGTCAACCGGAAGATGATTCGGTGGGTCGTCCTGTCGCTGCTCGCGGTCGGTATCGCGGCGGTGCTCGTCGATTCTCGCGCCCTGACCGGCGGCCTCGAGGTTGGCGTCACCGTTGTTGTCTTCGCCGGCGCAGCGATCGCGGTTTTCCGCACCGTGCGCGACGAGGACCCCTCGCGACTCGCATTCCTCGCCGCGGCACTCGCGCTCTTTGGTACCGTCACGACGATCTATCTCATCGGCGATTACTTCGGACCGCTGCCGGGAGACCTCGGCGCGTTCATCGGTGCCGTCAACAATTCGTCCGGATACGGCGACGGACTGGTCTCGGCGGTTCTCGGTGCCGCCGTGATCATCCTGATCGTCGATGACGCCTTCCGCGCCGCCGATCGCGCGCGCGGCGAGCGGTTGCGTGATCTCGCGGCATCGGAAGCACGGCTCACAGGCGTCATCGAGGCGGCGCGCGAAGCGATCCTCACGGTGGGGCCGGATGGACGGATTGACCTTGCCAATGCGACCGCCGAGCGACGGTTCGGTGTGCGGCGCGGCGGCGCGCTGGGGCGGCCGCTCAGCGACTTCATCACCACCAGCGATCCACTGCACCAGCTCATCGAGGCGTCGTCGGCCGGCGATCGGACCAGCGCGTCGCTGACCGGCGAAGGTCGCCGCGACGACGGCACCATCTTCCCGGTCGAACTGACCCTCGGCGCCATCGAGCGTGATGGCCGCTCCGGTGCCGTCGCGATCATTCGCGATCTGACCGCCCGTCGAGCCGCGGACGCGGAACGAGAGGCATTCGAGCGTCGCATGGCGGAATCGGAAAAGATGCTCGCCATCGGTCGCGTCGTCTCCGGCGTGGCACACGAGCTCAACAATCCGCTTGCCGTCGTGCTGGGGCAGAGCGAACAACTCGTCGATTCGGCGAGTGCCGCCGACACGCGCGACGGCCTTCGACTGATCAATGAGCAGGCCCACCGCGCGCGGCGGATCGTGCGAGACCTTCTCGCCTTCGTTCACCGCCGCGATGAAGTGCACGAGCCGGTCGATCTCAGTGACCTCATCACCCGCGTCGTCGCCGCGCAGCACGGCCGAGCGGATGAGCACGGCGTGTCGATCGTGACGGCGATCGATGGCGAGCCGTCCGTGGTGCTTGCCGGACGACTCGCCGTCGAGCAGGCGCTGGTCAACCTGATCGACAACGGACTCGACGCCGCCGGCCGCGGCGGCAGGGTGCGAATCGCCATCGGCCGCCGCGGAGAGCAGGCGGAGATTCACGTGGAGGACAGCGGCAGCGGCGTTCCCGACGAGCTTGTGCCGCGGATCTTCGAACCATTCTTCACCACCAAGCCGACGGGGCAGGGGACGGGACTCGGACTTGCCGTCTCCCTCGGCGCGGTGGAACGCCACGGCGGGTCGCTCCGGCTCGAAAACCGTCCCGCCCCGGGAATCGGCGCGCGCTTCATCGCGGCGTTTCCGCTCGACCAGCAGCCGCATGGCGCCGCCTCCGAGCCTCGATCGGGACGCCACAGGATCACCACGCTGCCACGCCCGATCGCCCGCTCCGACGGCGCGGTCGCCGAAACGATGCTGATTGACGATGAAGCAGCGGTGCGATCGACGCTGTCGCGAATCTTTCAGCGCGGCGGTTGGCGCGTGCGTGAGGCGGCAACCGGAGAGGAAGCGTTGCACTGGCTGCTGCAGGTCCCTGAAAGCGCCGCACCCGATCTGCTCCTCTGTGATCTCAAGATGCCGGGACTGAGCGGCCGCGATGTGTACGCCCATCTTCAGCAACAGCGCCCGGCGTTGCTCGATCGATTGATCTTCGTCACCGGCGACGTGGCCGAGCCCGGGACCGCGGCGTTTCTCAAGGGGACCGGGCGTCCCGTCGTGGAGAAGCCGTTCACGGTGAGCGAAATTGCCGAGGCGGTCGAAGCGGTGCTGCATCCATCACCCGTTTCGTCCGAAGGATGAAACGACCCGTGCCGGCGAGCACGCCCGGGCGGAGGCGGCGGAGCTGACTCGATCGACCGCACGAGCGCGTCACGAGTAATTCGTCTGTCGCTTTGACAACCGCGCTGCCGTGATGACCGGGGGAACGTCCCCTCTCTGTCGCTCCTGGCAGGAAACTTCTGGCATGGCCGATGCCCACCTCCCCTGCGACGCGACATCAGTCGCCATTGCACCAACACCGAGTGCCCGAGGGGGCAGGAGCATACGAATGAGGACCAGCAACGGATGGGGCCGGCAGTGGCCCAACTCGCAATTCACCATCGAGCCGGCGATCGATCGTTTCTTTGCGCGCGCGTTTGACGTGCCGGTATGGAGCGGCGGCGCTGATGTACGCGAACTCGAAGATCACGCCGAGATCACGGTTGATGTGCCGGGCGTGAAGCCCGAGCAGATCGAGGTCACCGCCGAACACCGCACCCTCACCGTCAAGGTGACCCGCGACGGCCGGACGCCGAGCGTGCGCCAGTACACGATCGGCACGAAATACGACATCGGCCAGGTCACCGCACGAGTGGAGCTTGGCGTGTTGACCCTCCATCTGCCGAAAGCCGCCGAGGCGCAGGTTCGGACGGTGCCGATCACCGTCGCGTAAGCGAGTCGGCGCTTCGTTCCGGGGCGCGGAGTCGCCACCGCGCGATCGCCCCGCCCGATACACCAACCTCGCGACTGCCGCACCCCGTTTCGGGCGTGCGGCAGTTGTCGTTTCTGCGTTCCGGTTATCCTGTACGATGTGCTGCGGTTTCTGCGTCTCCAACGCGACCAGGAGGGAACGCCCATGTTTGCCACCGTCAATCCCGCTACCGGCGAAACGCTCGCCGAATACCCATCGCTCAGCGGCACGGACCTGCGAACGATACTGACCCGCGCCGACGCGGCGTGGGAGAGCTGGCGCACCACATCATTCGGTGAAAGAGCGGCGCTGATCCGCAAGGTCGGCGCGCTCCTTCGAGACCGGACGACCGAGTATGCCCGCCTCATGGCGCTCGAAATGGGGAAGCCGATTGCGTCGGGGCGGAGCGAAGCGGAGAAGTGCGCCACTGCCTGCGATTACTACGCCGAGCACGCGGAAACCTTCCTCGCCGACGAGATCGTCGCCACTGATGCATCGAGGAGCTACGTCCATTACGAGCCGCTCGGTGCGGTGCTCGCCATCATGCCATGGAACTTTCCCTTCTGGCAGGTGATCCGCTTCGCCGCGCCGACGCTGATGGCCGGGAACGTGGCACTCCTGAAACACGCCGCCAACGTCCCCGGGTGCGCCGGTGCGCTCGAACAGCTCTTCCTCGACGCGGGATTTCCGCGCGGCGTCTTCCAGAATCTCTACGTGGAGCACGATCTCGTGGGGCGGATCATCCGGCATCGTGCCGTGCACGCCATCACGCTCACCGGCAGCACGCGCGCGGGGCGCGACGTGGCGAAGCAAGCTGGCGCCCGCCTCAAGAAGACCGTGCTCGAACTCGGCGGTAGCGATCCATACGTCATCCTGGACGACGCCGACCTGGATCTTGCGGTCGAGACCTGCGTGTCGAGCCGGTTGATCAACACCGGCCAGAGCTGCATCGCCGCGAAGCGCTTCGTGGTGGTGGAGAAGGTCCGCGAGGAATTCACCGCGCAGTTCGTGGAGCGGATGCGCGCGGTCACGATGGGCGATCCGCTCGACGAACGGAACTCGATCGGACCGCTGGCGCGGCGCGACCTGCGCGACACGCTGCACGACCAGGTCGAGCGCAGTATCGCCAAGGGCGCATCGCTCCTCCTCGGCGGAAAGCGTCCTGATGGGCCCGGGGCGTTCTACCCGCCGACCGTTCTCGCCAATGTCGCCAAGGGGATGGCAGCCTACACGGAGGAACTGTTCGGACCGGTGGCCTCGATCATTCCGGCGCGCAATGAACGCGCGGCGATCCGGATCGCCAACGATTCGGTCTTCGGTCTCGGGGCTGCGGTCTTCACCCGCGACCTCGACCGCGGCGAGCGGATTGCCGCGCGAGAGCTCAGGGCCGGTTCGTGTTTCGTCAATGCGTTCGTCAAGTCGGATGCGCGGCTGCCGTTTGGGGGGATCAAGGAAAGCGGCTACGGGCGCGAGCTTTCGCAGCACGGCATACGCGAGTTCGTCAACGTCAAGACGGTCTATGTGAAGTAGTCGCCTCCCAGGCCATTGCCGGCGGCAGAATCCGGTCCGCCCGTTGATTGACACCCGGTCACTCCCCGTGTAGTGTTTACCGTAGCACACACGGGGAACGTTCTCTGATGTCCAGCACCGACACGCCGGTGCCCTTGCTCAAGGGCACGCTTGATCTCCTGATCCTCAAGGCTCTGACCTGGGGCCCCCTCCACGGTTACGCCATCTCCACCTGGCTCGATCAGCGCGCCGGCGGCACCTTCGAGGTCGACGACAGCGCGTTGTATCAGGCGCTTCAGCGCATGGAGGGTCGAGGTCTCCTTACCGCCGGATGGGGAGTCACCGAGAACAACCGCCGCGCGAGATACTATCGCCTCACGGCGGCAGGGCGCACCCGGTTGCGGGTCGACATGCACGTGTGGCTCCGCTATACCCGCTCGGTGACCACTATCCTCGCGCTTGCCCAGCGCACGGCGTGACGATCCGGTGATCGACGGATCCCGCGACCGGCGTATCGACCTGCCCAGCCTTGGGCGGCGGCCGGATGCGGAAATGGACCACGAAATCGACGCCCATCTCCAATTGGCGATTGACGACCTGGTCGCCGACGGGACCCCGCCCGAGGCCGCACGCCGCCTGGCCGAGCTGCGATTTGGAGACCTGAGGACCGCACGACATCAACTGCACATCGCCGCTCGCCGGCGGGAGGTAGCCTTGCGACGTCGTGACTGGCTCGGGGCAGTCGCAGCCGACATGCGATTTGCGGCGCGGCAGATCCGTCGCAGTGCGGCGCACTCCGCGCTGACCATCGGGACGCTCGCCCTCGGCATCGGGGTCACGACCGCGATCTTCACGTTGGTCGAGCGCGTCCTGTTGCGCCCACTTCCGTTTGCGCATGCGGAGCAGCTGGTCTCGTTGCAGGGAGAGGATTCGCTGCGTCGGCCGGTCTTCAGCGTGTCCACCGACGACGCCCTGGATTGGCGTGACCAATCACGATCGCTTGCCGGAATTGCGCTGCACAGTTTTCCGTCGCGCTACGGCGTCACCACAGGCGACAGCGCGACACGCCTGAATCTTGTGTCGGCAAGCGGCGATTTCTTCCCGGTGTTGGGGACGCACTTTCTGGCCGGCCGCCCGTTCAACGTGGCCGAGGCTCAATCGCGTGATCGTGTGGCAGTCGTGAGTGAGCAGACATGGCGCAACTACCTCGGCGGCGACCCCGCGCTCCTCAAGCCGCTCGTCATCGGATCGAACACGTACCAGGTCGTTGGCGTGGTCGCGACCGGCGCGGAATACCCCGCCGGAACGGACGTGTGGGTCCCCATGATGCTCGTGCGCGGGGCGGGAGGAGCGCTGCGCAACAACATCAATTACCAGGCCATCGGCCGTCTCAAAGTCGGATCAACAATCGACCAGACTACCCGGGACCTGCTTCGAGTCTCGCGGAATATTCGAGCCCATGACCAGGGCGGCCTTTACGACTTCGGCGTTGCTGTTGCGCCGCTCAGCACCGTAATCGTTGGTGCGGACATCGCACGGAGCCTGCGCCTGTTGATGCGTTCCGTGCTGATGGTCCTGCTGCTCGTCTGTGCGAACCTGACCATCGCCACGCTCAGCCGTGGGGCGGCGCGTCAACAGGAGATGGCGGTGCGGGCGTCACTCGGTGCCACCCGCGGCAGGTTGATGATACAGCTGCTGGTTGAACACCTGCTGCTGGCGTTGACGGGCGGTGCAGCCGGGATCGCGGTTGCGTGGGTAACCGTACGCGCGATGATCGCAACATGGGGAGACTGGATTCCCCGCGCGTCAGAGGTCCATCTCGATCTTTCGGTCGTCGGCTTCGCCGCGGCGGTGGCGATCACGGTGGGTGTCCTGGTCGGGTTGCTACCTGCGTTCCGTGGGTCGCGCGCATCGCTGCAACAGGCGATGCAACACGGGGGACGCATCGCATCGGGCGGGACCCGCGTTGCACGGAGTCTCGTCGTCGCGGAGTTCGCCCTTGCGCTCACATTGCTCGCCGGTGCCGGCATCCTGATTCATTCCTTTCAGCGTCTGCTCGGGCACAGCCTGGGCTTCGACCGCCGCGTGGCGACCGTCGAGGTAGTCCTCTCGGGGCCGAAGTACGCTGCGGACTCGCGGCAGCGGCTCGAAACCTGGGATCAGCTGATCGGGGCATTCCGAGCGATCCCGGGTGTCACACGGGTTGGCGTCGCGAATTGGATTCCCCTCGGCACGGCCGGCAGCAGTTTTGTCGATATCGCCGGTAGCGATCAACCAAACGAGGGAGCAGGGTATCGCGTCGTCAGTGAGGACTACCTGACGGCGCTCGGTGTTCACCTCATGCGGGGACGGCGCTTTGGCGCGGACGATGGCGCGAGCGGAGCCCCGGTCGTCCTGATCAACCAGGCAATGGCCGAGAGGTATTGGCCCAAGGGGAATCCGATCGGCCAGCAGATACGGGCGAAGAGCATGGAAGCTGGACCGCACGGCGCGCAGGACGCACCGTGGCGGACCGTCATCGGCGTCGTCAGCAACCTGCGCCAATGGGGGCCTGCGAGCGATCCACTGCCAGAGATGTATGCATCGTTTCGACAGGCGCCCGGCTGGAGTACCACGAGCATGACGGCGGTGATCCGTAGCGCGCTTCCGCCGGCCCAGCTCTTCCCGATGATCCGCACGAAGCTGCGCGAGGTCGATCCGCATCTCGCCGCCGACGTGAGCACGATGGATATCCAGCTGTCGAACCAGCTTGCGCCGCGACGACTGACGATGCTGTTGCTCACCGGCTTCGCAGGGCTCGCCGTGCTGCTTGCGGCGCTCGGAGTATATGCCGTGCTCTCCTATACGGTGGTGCTCCAGGCGCGGGAGATTGCGATCAGGAGCGCACTGGGCGCGCAACGGTCTGATCTGCTCGCCACGGTGGTCCGCAACGGTGCGACCACGGCCGGAGCGGGGATTGTGCTGGGAATCGGTGCGGCGGCCACGCTGTCGCGATTGTTGCAGGCAATGGTGGTCGACGTGACCACGCTCGATCCACTGGCGTTCGGCGGCGCGGTTCTCGTGCTTGGAATTGCTGGAGCAGGTGCGATCCTGATTCCGGCGGTACGCGCCACGAGGGTGGATCCGCTGCGCATCATGAAAGGAGAGTGATCCGTAGGGAACCTGAGTGGTCCCGACATGGTCCGATCTCGTTGACCGACGCGGAAGCCAACTCTATGTTGCCGGTCGCTTTCTCGATCCCTTCAGGAGCGCCGCACCATGTCGATTCGTCCGCTTTCGCTTGCCATTGCCGCGACATTTCTTATCACCGGCACCGCCCTCGCCCAGCAGCAGGGCACACCTGGTGGTCCGGGAGGACGTGGCGGTGGGGGACGCGGTGGGCGCGCTGACGGCGCAACGGAAGACACGACAGGCGTCCCGGCGATCGAGAAGATCTCGGTCACGCATCACACCACGAAGATCGACGGCAAGTCGATCGCCTACACCGTCCACGCCGGGACGATGGTCCTCCGCGACGACGACGGCAAGCCGAAGGCGTCGGTCTTCTTCATCGCCTACACCAAGGACCAGGAATCGGCGGCAACGCGGCCGCTCACCTTCTTCTTCAACGGCGGCCCCGGCTCGGCGTCGATCTGGCTCGACATGGGGATCATGAGCCCGATGCATCCCGACATGGGTCCGAATGGCTCGCAACCGTCGCCGCCGTACAATCTCGTAGAGAATCCGAATTCGCCGCTCGACGTCACCGACCTGGTGCAGATCGACGCGATGAACACCGGCTACTCGCGCCCGGCCAAGGGCGTGCGGCTCACCGATTTCACCGGCGGGCGCAACGACATCGCCATGTTCGGCGAGTTCATCCGGGACTACCTCGACAAGTACCAGCGGTGGGCCTCGCCGAAGTACCTCTACGGCGAGAGCTACGGCACCTTCCGCTCGGCCGGCCTCGCGTCCGAGCTGCAGAGCTCCGAGGGGATCGAACTCAACGGCATCATGCTCCTCGGCACCGTGCTCGACTATCAGTACATCTCGCAGGGGCCGACCAACGACATCGGCTACGCGACCTTCTTCCCGACGTATACCGCGACCGCCTGGTACCACAAGAAGCTTCCCGCCGATCTGCAGCGGGAATCCCTGACGCAGGTGGTGCAGCAGTCACGCGAGTACGCCTTCGGCGACTACCTCACCGCGCTGGCCAAGGGGAACACCCTCGCGCCGGCCGAACGGACGGCGGTCGCCGCGAAAGTGGCGCGATTCACCGGCACGTCGCCGCAGTTCGTGATGAACACCAATCTCCGCATCGATGCGGGCACCTTCCGCACCGAGCTGCTGCGCGACCAGCGCGAAATCCTCGGCCGCTATGATGCGCGTCTGATCGGGATCAACGGCAATGCCTCGAGTACGCGACAGGACTACGATCCGTCCGACGTCGCGCCGACCGGCGCCTTCATGTCGGCGTTCATGCGCTATCTCCACGATGACCTCGACTACACCAGCAACCTCGAGTACTACCTCGGTGGCCACAACGGCGGCTGGGATTTCGGCGGCAACGGCAACGGTTATCCCAGCGAAGTCGAATCACTCCGCAGCGCGATGGCGAAGGATCCGTACCTCCATGTGATGGTTGGCGCGGGGTACTACGACACCGCGACGCCATTTGCGAACGCGGAGTACTCGTTCACCCACCTGGGCTTCGACAAGACGTACAGCGACCGGGTGGAGTTCAAGTACTACGAGAGTGGTCACATGGCGTATCTCAACCAGGCGTCGGCGAAGCAGCTCAAGGCCGACATCGCCAACTTCATCGCGGCCACCGTACATGGCGGGAAGCCATCGAATTGAGGCGTCTCACCGCGCTCACAATGCTCGCCGTGGCCGCCGGGTGCGGTGGCCACGGCGCGGGGGTTTCCGCTCCGGTCGCGCTGGCGCCCTCAACGCCGCAGCAGGTGCTGATCGTGTCGCTCGACGGATTTCGCTGGGATTACTTCAATCGTCCGGAAGCGCGCAACCTGCGCCGGCTCGCCGCGATCGGGGTCCATGCGACGAGGATGATTCCCGACTTTCCGTCGCTCACCTTTCCCAACCACTACAGCATCGCCACCGGCCTCTATCCCGAGCACTCCGGCATCGTCGACAACAGCATGCGCGACGCGACACTCGGCGCCTTCCGGATGTCGGATACCGCCGCGGTGCGCAACGCCGCCTGGTGGGGTGGCGAGCCGATCTGGGTCACGGCGGAGAAGCAGGGGCGTCACGCCGGCACGTTCTTCTGGCCGGGGAGTGAGGCGGCGGAAGAAGGGGTGCGCCCGTCGCATTGGCTCCGCTTCAACGACCGGTTTCCCAACGCGCAGCGCGTCGACAGCGTCCTCGACTGGCTCTCGCTCCCGGGCGGTCAGGCTGTCTCGCTCGCGATGCTGTACTACAGCGACGTCGATCATGCCGGCCATTCGTTCGGCCCCGATTCACCTCAGGTCGACTCGGCCATCGCGCGTGTCGACACGATGATCGGGAAGCTGATTGACGGAATCGCCGCGCGGAACCTGACGCAGCGAGTGAACCTCATCGTGCTCGCCGATCACGGGATGACGGCGATTTCACCGTCCCGCGCGATCTACATCGATGATTACGTCCCGCCGTCCGCCATCGACATCGTGGACCTCGGCGCGATCGGATTGATCGCACCCCACACCGGGATGCTCGACAGCGTGTACCGCAAGCTCAACGGCGCCAATCCGCACATGCACGTGTACCGCAAGGGCGAACTGCCGGCGCGTTTCCATTATGACACCAACCCGCGGATCACGCCGATCGTCCTCGTTGCCGATCTTGGCTGGATGATGACGACGCACGCCCAGGCGTCGCGGCTGCTCGTCCTCAAGGGCGAGCACGGGTACGACAATCAGCTGCCGGATATGGGAGCGCTTTTCGTGGCGGAGGGGCCGGCATTCCGGCGCGGGATCACCGTCCCGGCATTCCAGAACATCCACGTCTACGATCTGATCTGTCACATCCTCGGCCTGCATCCCGCGCCGAACGACGGATCGGCCGACTCGACCCGCGCCTTCCTGCGCTGACGGCGCGGCGTTCCGTCGCCGTCAGCTGATTCCGATCAACAGCCTCAGCGCGACGGCCGGGCGCGGCGCAGCATCTCGTCGAGCTTGAATCTCCCGGTGCGCCGTTCGGCAGCGGCGAGACGCGGCGCGTGGGCGCGGAGCAGATCGCTCCGCGTGATGATGCCGACCACGGTGAACGGCGCGTCGCGGCTCACCACCGGCAGGCGTCCGACGCCGGCGCGCACCATCACGTCGGCAGCGTCGCGGAGCGATTGATCGGAATAGATCACCGCCGCGGCGCGCTTCACCAGATCGCCGACGAGGGTGTCGTCCGCGTGCTCGACCTTGAGATCACGTCGCGTCACCACGCCGACGAGGTTGCCGCTCGGATCGATGACCGGAAATCCCTGGTGTCCCGGACTTTCCGGCGCATTGAGCCGTACCAGGACAGCGTTGGCACCGGCGTCGCTCGCGAGGGTGACCACCTCGCGGGTCATCGCGCTGTCGACCGTCAGTCGCGCCAGGAAGTCCACCGCGTAGTCGTCCTGCACCAGAGCACCGCGGCGCGCCAGCTTCTCCGTCATGATCGAATGCTTCATCATCATCCGCGCCACGAGATAGGCGGCACTGCAACCGGCCAGGAGCGGAAGAAGGCCGAGGGGCTGACGCGTGGTCTCGAAGGCGAACACGACCGAGGTGAGCAACGCGCGTGACGCCCCCGCGAACATCGCCGCCATCCCGACCAGCGCCGCCACCGGGGGAGCGATGCCGAGTTCGGGGAAGTGCAGCGCCAGCAGTCCTCCGACAATTGCGCCGAGGCCGCTGCCGAAGGTGAACAACGGCGCGAGGGTGCCGCCGGAGGTGCCGCTGCCGAGGTACACGGTCCATGCGATGAACTTGAGCAGCACCAGGATCGCGATCACGCCGATGGTGAAATTTCCGGCGAGGATCGCGGTGATATTGTCGTAGCCGACGCCGAGAATCCGTGGATCGATGTACCCGAGAACGCCGACGACGACCGCACCGATCGTGGGCCACCACATCCAGTGGATCGGCAGGCGTTCGAAGAGATCCTCGACGTCATAGACCGATCGCGTGATCCCGACCGCCACGACGCCGATGACCGCGCCAAGGAGCGCATAGCAGACGAGCGCTGTGCCGGTCGGTTCCGACACGTCGGGCATCGGGAAGACCGGCGCCGGGCCGAAGATCGCCATGCGCACGGCGGTTGCCGCGCACGCCGCAAGCGACACCGGGACGATCGACCGGGCACGATACTCGAAGAGGAGCAGCTCGACGGCCAGCAGTACCGCGGAGACCGGTGATCCGAACGTCGCCGCCATGCCCGCCGCGGCCCCGGCCGCGAGCAGCGTCTTGCGCTCGTCGCTCGTGACGTGAGCGTACTGGCCGAGGAGTGATCCGAGTGCGCCGCCGGTGGCGATGATGGGGCCTTCCGCGCCGAACGGGCCACCGGTACCGATGGCGATCGCCGCTGACAGCGGCTTGAGGATCGTCAACCTGGGCGGGATGCGGCTCTCGCCGTGGAGGACGCTGTCCATCACCTCGGGGATGCCGTGACCGCGAATCGCCGGTGATCCCCACCGTGCCATGATCCCCACCACGATGCCGCCGATGATCGGGATCCCGATCATCGCGATGCCGAGCGGCGAGCCGGCGGGATCGGCGGGAGCAATCGAGACCTGCTGGTGAAACGCGATGTTGGTGATGAGCCGGATCAGCGCGAGGAGAAAGACCGCGATGAATCCGCCGGCGAGTCCCACGCCAGTGGCAGCACCGGTAATGACCGCGAGCCGGCCCTCACGCATGGCGACGTCCTCCGCGCCGGCGGTCGCCGTCGGGTTCGAGGAAGAGCCCGGCCGGTACGGCGCCGAGACCGGCGGCGCGGATCCACGCCTCGAGTGACGTGGCGAGGGCACGGACGGTGCTCGGCGGCATCGTCTCGAGGGCGCGGGCAAGATGCGATTGCACCGGCACCGTGCTCCGGGCGAGGAGGCGTCGCCCGGTGGCGCTCAATGCGACACTGATCCGTCGCCGGTCGCGCGGATCGCGCTGGCGCACGATCAGGCCGCGCGCCTCGAGGCGATCGAGGACGGTGCTCACCGTGGCCTGGGTGGTATGGGTCCGCGCGGCGAGTGCGTTCACCGTGGGGACCGGCCCGTCCACCAGCTGCTGGAGGACGAAGCGTTGCGCGGGCGTGATCTTGGCGCGTTGGTCGAGCTGGTGGGCGGAATCGACCAGAGCGCGGACCAGGCGGCGCAGCGCGTCGAGGGCGCGGCGATCGGCAGACGGAGACATATAGATGCATCAATATAATACCCTGCAATGACGCATCCGTTCGGCACTTCCGGCGGCGAATCCGGCGCGATCTGCGGGCGTGGTATCTTCCGTCGTCTCCAACGTGCGGTGACCATGTCCCGTCCGCGAATCCGCTTCGGTGAAGGGCGCGTCCTCCAGCTGCGCGTCGAACTCGACGATGTGGCACCGCTCGTGTGGCGACGGCTCCTGGTGTCGGGACGCGCCTCGCTGCACGAACTGCATGACGTGATCGAGCGCGCGATGGGCGGCGCCGCCGACGGCGGCTACACCATTCGCGTCGACGGGATTGCGTACCACCCCGTCGCCGACGAACCGCCCCGGGGACGCGAGTGCGAAGCGACATCACTCGACGATCTCGGCCTCCACATCGGCGCCCGGTTCGAGCATCTCGCCGAAGCGCACGGCGAACCGTGGCATCACGTGGTCTCCGTGGAGCAGGTGACGCCGCGACTGGTGGGACAGCGACTGCCGGCCTGCATTGCCGGAGGTCGCGCCGCGCCGCCCGACGATTGCACCGGCCCGCGCGCCTACCGTGAACTGCTCGCGGCCCTCGTCGACCCGCTCGATCCGCGCACCGCCGATGTGCGCAGCTGGCTTCCCGATCACTTCGACCCCGAGTATGTAGATGTCACCGCGATCAACGCCGCTCTGGCCCGGATTCCCAAGCACCGCCCTGCCGCATGATCGATCGGTGACACGCGCCCGCCAGGCGGCGCACGCCGCAGCGATGATCCTTCTCGCAGTCGCGATCGTGCCGGCGACAGCCGGCGCGCAGGTCGCAGATCTCGTACTGCGCCACGCGACGATCTATACCGTCGACTCGACGCACCCCACGGCGCAGGCGGTCGCGGTGCGCGGCGGGACGATCGTGTACGTCGGCACCGATGCCGGCGTGCAGCGACTGATCGGTCCGTCGACGCAGACGATCGATCTCGCCGGGCAGTTCGTCTATCCGGGGCTCGTGGACGCGCACGCCCACGTCCCCGCCATCGGCGAGCGCGAGATGACCCTCAACCTCGAAGGAACTCGCACCAAACAGGCGTTCCTCGACAAGGTCGCCGCGGCGGTGAAGACCAAGCGCCCCGGCGAATGGGTCACCGGCCGCGGCTGGATCGAGACGTTCTGGACGCCGCCGGCCTTCCCGACACGGGAAGATCTCGACCGGATCGCGCCGAACAATCCGGTGTGGCTGACGCGCGCCGACAGTCACGCGGGGATCGCCAACAGCGCGGCACTCAAGCTCGCGAGGATCACCGGCACGACGCAGTCGCCGCCGGGCGGAGCGATCAATCTTGATGCCGATGGCCAGCCCACCGGGATGCTGATCGATCACGCGCAGACGCTAATGATCGCGCTCCTTCCCCAACCGACCGAGGCGCACCTCGACAGCGCCTTCATCCTCGCGTCGCAGCGCGAAGTGAGCCTCGGGTGGACGCAGGTTGGAGACGCGCACGGCAACTGGGACGAAGTCGACCGGATGCGCCGACTGATGCGCGCCGGAAAGTTCCAGTTGCGGATCTACAAGGCGATCGACGGCCCCGGCGCCGCTGCCGACAAACTGCTCGCGCAGGGACCCGGTCCGGTCGAACTCGACGATCATCTGCAGGTGCGCGTCATCAAGCTGGTGATGGATGGTGCGCTCGGATCGCGCGGTGCAGCATTGCTCGAACCATATAGCGACGATCCGTCAACTCGCGGGCTGATCACGACCGACACCGTGGCCGTGAAGGCACTCCTCCCGCGCGCGCTGCGTGCCGGAGTGCAGGTGGAAACGCACGCCATCGGCGATCGTGCCAACCGGATCATCCTCGACCTCTACGAACGGGCGCTGAAGGAGGTCCCGCCGTCACAACGGAAGATTGCCGATCCGCGCTGGCGGATCGAGCACGCGCAGATCGTGAGTCCGCAGGACATTCCGCGCTTCAAGTCCCTCGGAATCATCCCGTCGATGCAAGCCTCGCACGCGATCGGCGACCTCTTCTTTGCGCAGAGTCGCCTCGGCACCGAGCGGCTCAAGGGGGCATACGCGTGGGAAACGTTCCTCAAGCTCGGTCTGCCGGTCCCCGGCGGCAGCGACGCCCCGATCGAGCGCGGCGAGCCGATGATCGAGTTCTACGCGGCGGTGGCGCGGAAGGCGCTCGACGGGCGCTCCGGTCCACCGGAGATCTGGCATCCTGAGGAGGCGGTGACGCGCCAGCAGGCGCTCCGGATGTTCACCATCTATCCGGCATACGCCGAGTTCCAGGAGGATCGGCACGGGTCGATCGTGGTCGGCAAGGCCGGCGATTTCACCGTGCTCGATCACGACATCATGACGATTCCCGACGCGATGATTCCGAAGACGAAGAACGTCATGACGATCATCGCCGGGAAGGTCGTCTACCGCGCGCCCTAGGTGAGCAGCCCCGCTTCGAGGACGAGGCGGGTGAGGCCGGCGATGGTGCGGATGTCGAGCTTGTCCATCAGCGATTCACGGTGGGTTTCGACGGTGCGGTGGGAGATGCCGAGACGCGCCGCGATCTCCTTGTTGGTCTCGCCGCGCGCGACGCCGAGGAGCACTTCGCGTTCGCGCGGGGAGAGGACGTCGAGCGGCGATTTCTCCGGCGGCGCCTGCTTTGCCGCGGCGAGCCGCGCCGCGATGCTCGGCGGAAAGTAGCTCTCCCCGTCGTAGACCGCGCGCACCGCGCGCCGCAACTCTGCTGGCGGTGAATCCTTGAGCAGATAGCCGCGCGCGCCGGCCTTGACGCTTTCGAGCACGTATTCCGGCTGATCGTACATCGAGAGGATCAGCACGCGGGTCTCGCTCTCGAGCTGTCGCATCTCCGACGCCACCTGGATGCCGGTCCGCCCCGGCATCGCAACGTCGATCACCAGGACATCGGGATGATCGCGCTCGACGAGTGAGAGGGCCTCGTCGCCGTTGCGTCCTTCGGCGATCACCGACACGCCAGGCTCTCCCTCCAGCACGCGACGAATCCCCTCGCGCACGACCGCGTGATCATCAACCACCGCCACTCGAATGCGATCTACCATCGTGGTTCCTCTTTCGGCGCGCGGATCTTGAGCTCATGCTCCGGCAATTCGACGACGATCTCGACGCCGTGCGGTTTCACATTCACGACCGACACCGACCCGCCGAGCGCGGTGATCCGTTCCCGCATCCCGGCGAGTCCAAGATGGTTTGGCTCGCCGGCATTTGCACCTCCCGCGGGAATGCCGCGGCCATTGTCGCGCACGGCGAGGCGCAGCCGGTTCATTCCGGTCCGGAGTTGTACGGTGACCTCGGTGGCACCGGCGTGGCGCACCACGTTGGCGAGCGCTTCCTGCGCGGCGCGGAAGAGCGCCAGTTCGGCATCGGGCGCGAGCCGCGGTGCGGAATCGGGGAGGTCGACGGTCACCAGTGCGGCGCCGCGATCCTGCATGTCGTCGGCGAGCGAACGGATCGCGGGGATGAGGCCCAGGTCGTCGAGGAGTGCCGGACGGAGATCGTTCATCACGCGCCGGATGCCGCGGATCCCGTTGTCGACCAGCTCAAGGACGTGGTCGAGACGATCACTCGTGGTGGCGTCGGCGCCTTCACGCAGCATGCCGACCTCGAGCTTCACCGCCGACAGCGTCTGCGCCGTTTCGTCATGCAGGTCGCGCGAGAGCCGGCTTCGTTCCGCCTCATGCTGCCGCACCATGAGCGCCGACAGGTGCGCGAGATCTTCGGTGCGGGTGCGTAGGCGCTCGGCGAGCTCCGACAGGACCATCATCCCGAATCCGATGCCGACGGCGAGTTCGAAGAGGATGTCGAGGAAATACCCCCACGCGCCCCACGCGCCGCGGGCGCGGAGGAGCGGATAGTCGAGATGGTGCAGCCCCCAGAGCGCGAAGGCGATCGCCACGAAGCGGGCGCCGGCGGCACCGGTCCGCTGGGCGTAGCGCCAGAAGACCCACCCGGTCCAGAGCGTTGCACCGGCGATGAGCGCCACCATCGGGGCGGCGGCGAGGACGAAGCGATCGAGTTGGTGGATCGCCACCCACGCCCAGAGGAGCGGGAAGAGCGCCACGGCGGCATAGGCCGGCCGCCACCGGGTGTCGCGCGAGAAGACCAGCGCAGCCCAGAGGATCGCCAGCGCGACCCACCCGGTGGCGACCTGGTGCCAGAAGAGCCAGGTGAGGTTGCGGGTGAGCAGGACGAGGATGATCGCGGCGAGGCGGAGGACGTAGAGACCCCAGGCGGCGGCCCACCATGCCAGCCATCGTTGCGGGAGGCGGCGGTAAAGGACCAGCGCCAGCAGCGCGAGACCGGCGGTGATGACCGCCTGAAACACCGCTTCGGCGAGCTCGGGTGACGCAGTGGTCGGCAGTGCGGCCTGCAGCATCACGCCAAACGTGGTGTGGCCGGTGCGTCGGGGGTAGGGGCACGGTAGCTTTTCGGTTCCGTGTCCCCAGTGCCGCTGCTTTCGCTCGATCGGGTGTCGCGCCGGTTTCCCGGCGTCGCGGCCGTCGATCAGGTCTCGCTCGACATCGAGCGCGGCGAGTTCGTGTCGCTCCTCGGCCCGTCCGGGTGCGGCAAGACCACGACGCTGCGGCTGATTGCGGGGTTCGACGAGCCCGATGACGGAACGATCCGCATCGACGGCGCGGTGGTGAACGGCCGGCGTCCGTACCAGCGGCCGATCGGGATGGTGTTCCAGAGTTACGCGCTCTTTCCGCATCTGTCGGTGCTCGATAATGTCGGGTTCGGACTGGTCGAACGACGGGTCGCGCGCGACGAGGCTCGCCGGCGCGTTGCTCATGCGTTGGAACTGGTGCGCCTCGATCCTGTGACGTACGGTGCGCGCCGCCCCGCGGCACTTTCGGGCGGTGAGCGGCAACGGGTGGCACTCGCCCGTGCGCTGGTCCTCGATCCGCCAATTCTCCTCCTCGACGAACCGCTCGCCGCGCTCGATCTCCGCCTGCGCAAGGCGATGCAACTCGAACTGCGCGAACTCAATCGCACCCTCGGCATCACCTTCATCCTGGTGACGCACGACCAGGAGGAAGCACTGGTGATGAGCGATCGGGTAGCGGTGATGTCGGCAGGACGCGTGATCCAGGTCGGCACGCCCGAGACGATCTACCATCGGCCGCGCACCGCCTTCGTCGCGGACTTCATCGGCGACGCGAATCGCTTCCGTGGCGTGGTGCGGGAGCTTACCGAGCGGGATGCCGTCGTCGCGCGCGACGACGGGTCGACCTGGCGCGTCCCGAAAAGCCAGACCACCGGTGTCGGCGCGACGATCGAGATCATGGTGCGGCCCGAACAGCACGACTTGCTGCGACCCGGGACCGCGCCCGGCGACGTGAATGCGCTTCATGGCACGGTGCGCGAAGTGATCTTCCGCGGAGACTCGCTGCATCTGCTCGTCGATCTCGGCGGCGGAGGGACGGTACGGGTGGCGCGCAGGGGCAGCGTCAGTGACGACGCCGATCGGTGGCGCGCTGGCGACGCCGCACTGGTGACGTGGCTCCCCGAGGCGGCGCAACTGCTCGAATCGTCATGACGCGACGCGCGACGATCTTCGCGGAACTGCATCGCAGGCCGCGGATGCACTCGGCGCTGCTCCTCGCGCCCGCCGCAGGATGGTTACTCGTCTTCTTCGCCGTTCCGCTCGGGATCATGGCGACGTATGCCTTCCGGCCGCGTCACATTCTGGGTGGCGTCTATCCCGGCTGGACGTCGATCTACGTCCAGCGGCTCGCCGACCCGATCTACCTCGAAGTGCTGGCGCGGAGCGTCATGCTCTCCGGGGTTGCGACCGTGCTGGCCCTGGCGATCTCGTATCCGATTGCGCTGGTGATCGTCCGAGCCACGCGCTGGCGCCCATTCCTCCTGCTGCTGGTCGTACTGCCGTTCTGGACGTCATTTCTCGTCCGCACCTACGCCATGATCTTCGTGCTGCGCGACACCGGTCCGATCAATCAGCTGCTGCAGTTTCTCGGGATCGTGCACGAGCCGGTGCGGATGCTCTACACCCAGGGCGCAGTCCTCTTCGGGCTGGTCACCGGATTCGTGCCGTTCATGGTATTGCCGATCTACTCGTCGCTCGAGAAGCTCGATCCCGCCTTGCTCGAAGCTGCCGAATCGCTCGGTGCCACGTCGTGGCGGCGCTTCCTTCGCGTGGTGCTGCCGCTCACCCGGCCGGGGGTGATCGCCGGATCACTGCTGGTCTTCATTCCGTCGCTCGGATCGTTCCTCACGTCGGACCTTCTCGGCGGTGCACGAGTGGAACTGATCGGAAACCTGGTGCAGAACCAGTTCACCACCGCCCGCAACTGGCCGTTCGGGTCGGCGCTGTCGCTGCTCCTCCTCCTCGTGGTGCTGGCAGGCGTAATCCTCCAGGTCGCATGGCCGCGGAGTGACCAGAGCGCGGAGCCCTTGCCGTGAGCCGGAAGCTCGTCACGGCGATCGCGATCCTCGGGTACGCGATGCTGCACCTGCCGCTCGTGCTGCTGATCGCCTGGAGCTTCAACGCGTCGCCCAGCGGTGCGCGATGGACCCACGCGACGCTGGGATGGTATCGTGCGCTGTGGCATCGCGCGGATCTGCTCGCGGCGCTGCGGACCTCGCTGATCGTCGCCGTTGTCGCGACGACCGTCGCGACCGTGATCGGGACACTCGGCGCCCTCGCGCTCGGCCGCAGTTCGGGGCGCCGGACGCAGTTCGTCGAGGGGTTTCTCCTCTTTCCGATCGTCACACCCGAGGTGGTGGCCGGGATCTCGCTGCTGATCCTCTTTGCGGCCGCGGGAATCCGTCTCGGCCTCGCCACGGTGATCATCGCGCACACGACCTTCTGCGTGCCATTCACGATGCTGGTGATCCTCGCCCGTCTTCGCGGAATGGATCGGACGCTCGAAGATGCGGCGCTGTCGCTTGGCGCCGATGAATTCACCGCCTTCCGCCGCGTGACCTTGCCGCTGCTGATGCCGGGGATCGTGAGTGCTGCGCTCCTCGCCTTCACGCTGTCGTTCGACGATTTCATCATCACCTTCTTCACCGCCGGTCCCGGGACGAGCACCCTGCCGCTGGTGGTCTACGGCATGGTGCGGCGCACCGTCGAACCGACGGTCAATGCACTGAGTGCGTTGCTGGTTATTGGGACGACGGTGTTGTTGATCGTGGCGCAGCGGCGGATGCGCGACCCTCACGCGACCGGTGCGGCGTAGTGCGTCACGACCGGGTGCAGGGAGCTGGATCAGTGACGCGCCGAAGATTCCTGTCGGCGTGCGGCCGCGCCGGCCTGTCCACTGCAGCGGCGTCGCTGCTCTGGTCGTGCGTCACCCGCCGCGATCCGCCGCCGGCCAACGAGCGCGCAGTCTCCGCCGCGGGGCCGCTCGAGCGCGAGCTCAGGATCTACAACTGGTCCGACTATATCGCGGCCGACACGGTCGCGCGCTTCGAGAAGGAATTCGGCGTGCGCGTCACGTACGACACCTACGAAAGCAACGAGGAGATGGTCGCCAAGCTCGTCGCCGGTGGCGGCGGGTACGACATCGTCGCGCCGTCGGGATATCTCGTGCCAGTGCTGGTCGAAGGGAACCTGATCCAGCCGCTCGATCATGCGGTCATCTCCAACTGGCCGAATCTCCTGCCGCTCTTCATCAATTCGGGCAGCGACCGCGGACGCTACGCGATGCCGTATCAGTGGGGAGTGACCGGCGTCGCGTATCGCCGTGACCTGGTACCCGCGGTGCCATCGAGCTGGGCGGCGTTCGGCGACGGGCGATTTCGCGGCAAGGGGACGATGCTCGATGATGGACGCGAAGTCCTCGGTGCCATGCTCAAGTGGCGCGGCCAGTCGGCCAATTCGACCGACCGCAGCGAACTCGAACCGGCTCGGGACGACGCACTCAGGGTCAAGCCGAACCTCCGCGCATATCTCTCTGCCACGGTGAAGGGACAGCTCATCAGCGGTGACATCGCGATGGCCCAGCTCTGGAGCGGCGACACCCGCCAGGCACAGCGGGAAGAGGGGCGGATCGATTTCGTCGTGCCCCAGGAGGGGTCTTTGATCTTCTGCGACTTCCTGGCGATTCCGCGTTCCGCGCCGAACCGCCGGGCGGCCCACGCCTTCCTCAACTACGTCTTGCGCCCGGAGGTTGCCGCGGAGATCGCGGAGCAGACCGGTTATGGATCGGCCAACGGCGCGGCGGTTGGGCGGATGACGCATCCGGTCGAGCCCCCCGACGCGACGATGCTGGCGCGGCTCGAATTCCAGCGGGATCTCGGGGCGGCCACCGACCTCTGGGATAGGCTCTGGACCGAGGTCAAGGCGGGATAACCGTCGCACCGCCCGACTTTGCGCCGGCGGAATCCGCGGCTAGAATTCGCCGACTTGGAGGAACGGCAAATGGTTTACGTCCTGGGAATCATTTTCGCGACGGTCGGGGCCGGGGTGCTGATCACCGCGCTGACGTTCGTGACGCTGATGCTGACCGCAATCATCCTGTCGATGTTCGCGTTCACTGCTGCACCAATCGTCGACAAGGTGCTCAAGGACTGACTTCACCCTCTTCCACATCCGGATCCTTCTCCGGGGTGGAGGCCTCACGATAGGCGCCTTCGAAGTTGATCCGGGCTCCAACGAGCAATTCATGGAGCCCGCGCACCCTGGTCTGAAGCCCACCGCCGCGGCGCAGCAGCATCCCCATATATCCGAAATTTTCCGCCAGCGCGTTGATGTTGAACTGCGACGCCTGCGCCTTGAGTTCATCGAGGAGGCGGATCAGCGAGCGGATCTGCGTGTCGTCGGCGTGATTGGTCGCCAACTGCTCGACGACGCGCTTGATCCGGTCGAACTTCGGAGGCAGCAGGTCGAGCCACGCCAGCTGCGCCTGCTGCCGCGCGGTCAGTTTGCCAGCCATGCGGTGAAGATAGTGATGGCGGCGCTGCTTGCGACGGCGCGGCCGCTCGCGGCGCAGCAGATCCCGGCGCGATGGGATCTGTCGGTTCGTGGCTCTGCGATGGAAGAGAACGGCGACCTTCGGATCGCCGGACGCTCCGGCAGGATTCTGCTGCAGCACGACGACTCGGCCTTCGAACCGTTGCGCGATCTGCGCATCACGCCGGATTCGATCTCGTTCACCGTGGCGCGGCATCGCCGGTTCGCCGGAACACTGGCCGGCAGCGCGATGCACGGGACGGTCCGCGAAGACGACGGCTCGATGTCGCAATGGTCGGCGCTGCCGATCCCCCCCGGGAGCAAGCGCTGGCCGGTCGCGCCGCGCGTGACGGTACGGCAGCTGGCGGTGGGGACCGCGGCGAAACGCGAGGTGATTCCGGCGGCGTGGATGTCGCAGGTCGCGGATACGCTCCTTCTGCTCCACGAGTACCGCGCCCTCGCGGCGTCGGCAGGCGTGGCGCCCCTCGGTCGCGAGGAGCTTGCCGACGGATCGCGGCGATTGCTCCTCGGTCTCGGTGCCCGCGCGCGCGACGCCGCGGATGCCGTTCTCGATCGGCTGGAGCACCTGCGCGGGCGCGATGATCCATTCCGGCGCTGGTTCGATTGCGGTACGACTCGCTGCATCGACCTGCACGACGCGGCGCTCGGCGAGGCCCGGCACTATCTCCTGCAGTTTTCGCGCGAGAACGCGGTGAAAGCGATGGTTGCGCTCGGTGAACTCGTCCCGGATGCCGACTCGGTGGCAATGCGCGAGTCGATCTGGCGCATGTGGGAAGCTGCACGCGCCGACTCGGCGACATTCTCGCGGCGCATCGATTCGCTCGCCCGGCACGACGAACTATCCGCCAATTCCCTGCGTGCGCTCCTTGCCGGATATGACGACGCGGTGAGGCGATGGCGCGGCGAAGTGACCTGGCTTCTTACCGCGCCGTGGCTCGATACACCGCAGGGACCGCGGTCACCGGCACAGTTGATGGCGGCATTCTGGCAGGTCGATACACTGCCGATTCCCGATATCGTTCCCCGGCATTTCGGCGAGATCCAGGCGATTCCGATCATCGGAGCCGGACACCTCGCGCCATTCCTCCTTCACCCGCGCAACGCCAGCGCCCGGGAATGGCTCGACAGCGGCGGTGTCGCCGAGGCGTTCGCAGCATGGCGGCCGCTGCGATGGGGCGAAATTCCGCTCACCGTCTCGATCGGCGGGCGCGACGAGATCGTCATTTCGCCGGCAGCGCAGGAAGAGGCGCGCCCCGCCGCGGCCATCGGTCCGGCCGACGCCATCGCGATCGACCCCGGGATCATGCCGATCGCCGCCGTGGCGACCGTGCTCCACGAATGGAATCATCTCCTGGCCAAGCAGCGACGGCTCGCGGGCCCGCATCCGCCGGAAATCGTGGTCACGCCGAGCCAGGTCGAACTCCGCGAGGCCGATCCATGGCTCGGAGAGGGCTTTGCGGAATGGGCCACCGACGCAGCGCTTGCGCCTGCCGGCGCGTCGTCGGCATTGCTTCGCCTGACGCAGGCGGAAAAGCGCCTCGCCATCGCGACGACCCATCGTGACGATCCGCACTCGCTCGGGTATGAACTCGTCTCTGCCGCAGCGGCACGTCGTGACCGCGGCGAGACGCGCGACATGCTCGTCCGCCATCTCGACTCGCCGCAGGGCGCCGCGGCGGCGCTGCACCTCAGCGGGCGCGGCAAGGCTCAGCCGCTGGTGCTCGACCGGCCCGCCAACGCAGCGGTCATTCCCGAGATTACCTTCACCTGGGACGACGGCGCGATTTTCGATCTCAGCCGCCGGCTCGTCCTTCCGAAATCACACCTGGAGCAGTGATGTCGCTTCCTCATCGGGTCGCCGCCTTGACGGCTGCCACTCTCTCGCTTGCCCTGACCACACTTTCGGCGCAGCTCACCGTCGCCGAACGGACCCATGGTGCGCGCACCTCGACGCACGCCGAAGTCCTCGCCTTCATCGATTCGCTGCAACACCATGGTGCGAAGATGACGGTCGGCACGCTGGGTGAATCGATCGAAGGGAAACGGATTCCGTACCTGATCCTGGCCCGGCCGATGGTGACGACACCGGCGCAGGCCCATGCGACCGGGAAGCCGATCCTCTACATCGAGGCGAACATCCACGCCGGTGAGGTCGAGGGGAAGGAAGCGGTCCAGGAACTGGCGCGCGACCTTACGGTCGGACATCTCCGCCCGCTCCTCGACAGCGTGGTGATCCTGTTCGTGCCGATCTACAACACCGACGGCAACGACCTGATGGGCCCGAACGACGTCAATCGCGGCGAACAGGAAGGCCCGGCGCTCGAAGGGGTCCGCCCCAACGGGCAGGGCTACGATCTCAACCGGGATTACGTCAAGCAGGACGCGCCGGAAACGCGCGCGTCGCTCGCGTTCGTCACCAAGTGGGATCCCGACCTGTTCATGGATCTGCACACGACCGACGGGAGCTACCACGGCTACGCGTTGACCTGGTCGCCGGGATTGAATCCCAACCACACGCCGACCAACGACTGGGTGCAGGACACGCTCCTCGAACAGGTGCGGCAACGGCTGATCATCCGCGATCACCTCCAGACCTATCCGTACGGCAACTTCGCCGGCGGCAACGGAACGACCGGTGATCCGACCGGATGGAGCACCTACGAATCGTTGCCGCGCTACGGCACCAACCTGCAGGGGATGATGCGGGTATCGGTGCTGAGCGAAGCGATGTCGCACGACAACTTCATGCAGCGGATCACGTCGACCTACGATTTCGTCCTCGAGACAATCCGCTACGCCAATGAACACAAGCTGCAGATGCGCCAGCGCGAAGCGACGAGCGCGGCACGCCGCCCCGACTCGGTCGTGGTGCGCGGCAACGCGCTGGCTTCCTCGCCGCCGCGCATGGACAGCGTGCTGGTCGAGGTGACCAGGATGGTGTCGGAACCACGATCGGATTCGGCAGCGCGCGCCGACACGAAGCGTTTCGCGATTCACGATACAATCGGCGTCTGCACCGCGGGTGGTGCCGGCGGACGGCGCGGTGCCGGCGGCGGGCGCGGGGCGGGAGTTGCCGGGGGCCGGGCGGGTGGCGGCGCCGGACGAGGCGCGCGCGGCGGTGGCAACGACAGCGTCCGGGTAGTTCCCGAGATGACCGGCGTGTCGCACGCGGTGTACATGTCGGTCCGTGATCGCTTTGCCGCGGTGCGGAAGGAAGCGATCCCGTCGGCGTACGTCTTCGATTCGAGCTACGCGAAGGTCGTTCCCCTCATGCGACGCCTCGGCATCCGCGTCGACCGCGTCACTGCGCGATGGACCGGACCAACCGGGCATTTCATGGTCGATTCGGTGTCGCATCCGCGTCCCGGCGACTGGCAGGGACACTGTGCCGCGGTGATCGCCGGAGAATGGACACCGCCGGCACCAGACACAGTCGCCGCCGGAAGCTTCCTGGTCTCGACCAACCAACGCTTCGGCGTCGTGGCGGCGTTCCTGCTGGAGCCGGCATCCGAAGACGGGTACACCTACTGGAATTTCTTCGATGCCGGTCTGCGCGACGGTGCGCCGGCCCCGGTTCGGCGGTTGGTGAAATTGCCGGTACTCCGCACCGCGCCGGTACCATGATGCGCTGATCCCGTTGCACGCGGGAAACGTTGATCGATCACGGCGGCCGGACTCGTGAGAGTCCGGCCGCTTTGTTTCGCAACGAATCCGCCGCTTGACGCGTCCAACAGGAATACTCATTTCGTTGGACCCTGCCATGATCAACCTCAAGTTCGCATTCCGGCTGCTGCTCAAGACGCCATTCGTGACCAGCGTCGCGATTGCATCACTCGCACTCGGCATCGGCGCGAATACCGCGATCTTCTCGCTGTTCAACCAGCTCCTGTTGCGGCCGCTGCCGGTGCTGCACCCCGATCGGCTGGTGAATCTCGGCGCCCCCGGTCCGAATCCTGGAAGTCAATCGTGCGGTCTCGCCGGTGGCTGCGACGTGGTCTTCTCGTACCCGATGTTTCGCGATCTCGAGCGCGAGCAGACGCCATTCACGGGGATCGCTGCGCACGTCGTCTTCGACGCGAACCTCGCGGCCCGGAATCACACCGAAAGCGCCGAGGCGATGATGGTCTCGGGGAGCTACTTCCAGGTCCTCGGGCTCAACCCCGTGATCGGTCGGCTGCTCGGTCGGGACGACGACCAGGCGCCGGGCGCGTCGCGTGTCGCGGTGCTGTCGTACGACTACTGGACCAACACCTTCGGCGGCGATCCCACCGTCCTGAATCAGTCGGTGATCGTCAACGGCGAATCGATGACGATCATCGGTGTCGCGCCGCGAGGCTTCACCGGAACGACGATCGGGTCACGACCGAGCGTCTTCATGCCGATCACGATGCGTGGGATCCTGATTCCGGGATGGAAGGGATTCGACAATCGGCGAAGCTACTGGATCTATCTGTTCGCGCGGCTCAAGCCCGGGATCTCGATCGACAAGGCGTCGGCCGCGATCAACGTGCCGTACCACGCGATTCTCACCAACGTCGAGGCACCGCTCCAGCAGGGAATGAGCGCGCCGACGATGGCGAAGTTCCGCGCCAAGGTGCTCACCCTTGCCCCGGGATTTCAGGGGCAGAGCACCGTCGGGAAGGATGCCAAGGGTCCGCTCACCTTCCTCCTTGCCATTACCGCGTTCGTCCTGCTCATCGCGTGTGCCAACATCGCGAATCTCCTGCTGGTCCGCGGCGCCTCTCGCGCCGGCGAGATGGCGGTGCGGATGTCGATCGGCGGAAGCCGCACCCAGATGGTGATGCAGCTGCTGGTGGAATCGTGCATCCTCGGACTGGTTGGCGGGATCGCGAGCCTGGGCGTTGCGCGCGCGACCCTCGGCGCGATGGCGCATCTGCTCCCCGACTTTGCGGCGCAGACCTTCGACGTCCATCTCGATGGGGCGGTCATCTTCTTCACGGCGTCGCTCGCGATCGGGACCGCGATCGTCTTCGGGCTCTTTCCGGCGATCCACGCCACCCGTCCCGACCTCATCGCCGGATTGCGTGCCAGCACGGGACAGCCCGGCGGGGGACGAGCGGCGGCGCGCTGGCGGAGTACGCTCGCGACTGCGCAGATCGCGCTGTCGATGGCGCTCCTCGGCGCTGCCGGGTTGTTCGCGCGATCGCTGGCGAACATCTCCCGCACCGATCTCGGCGTGAAGATCGATCGCGTCGTCACCTTCGGGCTGTCGCCGTCGCGGAACGGCTACGCCTACCCGCGCACGCTGCAGCTGATGCAGCAGGTGGAGGACCGCTTGCGGCACGAGCCCGGCGTGACCGCGGTGACGAGCTCGCAGGTTCCGCTGCTCGCCAACAGCAATTGGGGGAACGACGTTGATGTCGAAGGGTTCGCCACCGGTCCCGACGTCGACAACAACTCGCGCCGCAACATGGTCAGTCCCGGCTACTTCAGTACCCTCGGCGTCCCGGTAATGACTGGTCGCGAGTTCACCGAGGCCGATTTCCTCGGCGCGCCGAAAGTCGCCATCGTCAACCAGGCCTTCGCGAAGAAGTTCAACCTTGGCGCCAACCCCGTCGGCAAGCGGATGGACGAATCGAGCAGGAAATACGACATCGAGATCGTCGGCCTGGTCCGCGACGCGAAGTACAGCGACGTCAAGGACCAGATCCCGCCGGTCTACTTCACGCCAATTGCGCAGGACAGCGGCATCGGGTCGGCGTCGTTCTACGTGCGCACGTCGCTCGATCCGCGACGGATGGTCGCGACGATTCCCAAGGTGATCGCGGCGATCGATCCGAACCTGCCGGTGGAGGACCTTCGCACCATGCCCGAACAGGTGCGCCAGAACGTCTATCTCGACCGTTTCATCAGCATCTTCTCGGGGGCGTTCGCCGGCCTCGCAACGCTGCTCGCGGCGATCGGCCTGTATGGCGTCCTTGCGTACACCGTCGCGCAGCGCACTCGCGAGATCGGCGTCCGCATGGCGCTCGGCGCCGCCCCGTGGCGCGTGCGGTCGATGGTCCTGGGACAGGTCGCAATGATGACACTGATCGGCGCGGTCATCGGTGTCGGGGCGGCGGTGGCCCTGGGGCGGCTGGCACAGGCTCAGCTCTATCAAATGCAGGGATACGACCCGATCGCGCTGTCACTCGCGGTGGTGACGCTTGCCGCTGTGGCGTTCGTGGCGGGTCTCGTCCCGGCGGTCCGCGCATCGCGGATCGAGCCGACGCGCGCCTTGCGATACGAATAGCCACCCCTGCGTCCCTCTGGGCTCCCGGGCCACGACCCCCCATTTTCCTGCCGCACTCAGCCGCGAGGGAACAATCGGGAAGTCATGGTTCGGGATCGGCGCTGCACTGATGTCGGTTGGTTGTGGCGCATCGCCTTCACCGGCTCCGATGACGCGAGGGGCAACCGGCGCGTCCAGCGTCTACGTGGCGCCGGAGCCGGGCGAACGGCATCTCGCAAACATCCGGCAACTGACGTTCGGCGGCAACAATGCCGAAGCGTATTTCTCCGCCGACGGACGGCAGCTGATCTTCCAGCGGAAGGAGAGCGTCGATCGCAACGTCGGCTGTGATCAGGAATACGTGATCAACATCGATGGATCGGGGATGCACCGCGTGTCGGACGGGAAGGGGCGCACCACCTGCGGATATTTCATCGATCGCGACCGCCAGATCCTCTACAGCTCGACTTTCGCGTTTGATTCGGCGTGTCCACCGATGCCGGATCCCGCCCTCGGCTACATCTGGCCGCTCAGTCACTTTGAGCTCTACACCGCCAACCGCGATGGGTCGGGACTGCGCGCCCTGACGAAGACCGGCGGATACAACGCCGAAACGACCGCCTCCGTCGACGGGAAGCGGCTGATCTTCACGTCGACGCGTGATGGGGATATCGACCTCTATACCATGAACGCCGACGGTACCGGTGTGCGCCGGATCACCAACCGGATCGGCTACGACGGCGGCGCCTTCTTCTCGCGCGACGGCCGCGAGATCGTCTGGCGTGCCGCCTATCCGGTCACCGCTGCAGATTCGGCGGACTATCGCCACCTGCTGGCGCAGAACCTCGTCCGGCCAGCGGCGCTCGAAATCTGGACCGCGCATGCCGACGGGTCCGCGCCGCGCCAGGTGACGCACCTGGGCGGGGCCAACTGGGCGCCGTATTTCTCTCCCGATGGCAAGCGAATCATCTTCACATCCAACTACGAAGACCCGCACGGTGGGAACTTCGACCTCTACCTCGTCGGTACCGATGGGAGTGGATTGGAGAAGATCACCACGTCAAGCGAATTCGACGGCTTCCCGATCTTCTCACCCGACGGAAAGAAACTGGTGTGGATCTCCAGCCGTCATGCCAGGGAACCGGGAGAGATCAACATCTTCATCGCGGACTGGAAGGACTGAGGAATGACGAGCGCGGCGCGTCGCGGAGCATCCATCGCGCGCTGGTTCCTCGAGTGGCTCAAGTCCATCGCGATCGCGCTGGTCGTGTGGCTCTTTCTCCGGACCTTCGTGGTCGAGGCCTTCACCATTCCGTCGGGGAGCATGGAGAACACGCTCCTCATCGGCGATTTCCTCTTCGTCAACAAGTTCCTCTACGGCGCGGAAGTCCCGCTGATCCACACGCATCTTCCCGAGGTTCGTGAGCCGGAGCGCGGCGATATCCTCGTCTTCGATTCGGTCGAGGGCGACGGGATGAAGATCGTGAAGCGACTGATCGGGATCCCGGGCGACACGATCGCCATGCGACACGGCACCGTCTATCGCAACGGTGCGGCGCTCGACGAACCGTACGCCGTGAGCAGCGATCCGATGGGAAGCGCCGATCTGGTGGCCCGGGCGCGGATGCGGGACTGGCAGGTGAAGCATTTCGCCGGACGAGTTCCGCCGCGGTATGACCCCGATCTCCACGACTGGGGTCCGGTCATCGTCCCCCACGACTCGCTCTTCGTGATGGGCGACAATCGTGACGATTCCTACGATGGACGTTACTGGGGTTTCCTGCCGAGGGCGAACGTGCTCGGCCGTCCGCTGCTGGTCTATTTCAGCTACAACCCCGAGAGTCTCCGCAAGATGGCTTTCCTGACCCGGGTGCGGTGGAACCGGCTGTTCACCGTTCCGAGGTAGGATTCGCGCCGCGGCTCATTGCTGCCGGCTGCCGACTTCCCCCGCGCGATCAACGTAGGTCACGACCCGGCCGCAGGTGGGGCAGGTGAGGGTCACCGGTCCGCTGACCGAGTGGCCATCGCACGGGCGGCACGGGCTGCGGTCGACCCCTGCCGCGCCACAACACGGGCACGCCATGGCCCGCCCCTGACGGTCGGCGCTGATCAGGGAGAGAGCTTCATCTGGGCGGAATTCCTTGACGTGGCGACGGCCCAAGGGCAGTCCTTTCCACGCTGAGTGCTGGGGGAGGGACCCTTCCTACCTACGGTATTCCGGCCAATCCGTCAAGAGTCTCAGGTGGTCGTTCTCTTGACGCCACCCCCGCTGGGCGTCTACGTTCGCCGTTTTCGAGGGTTCCTGTGACCGAATTGGCTGCACCCCAGATTTCGTCGCTGATGGAAGCGCTCCCGGGCATTGCCGCGGTTCTGCGGAGCCCGGTTGCCAACGCGATGGTCGCGCTCTGCCGCTCCGCCGCCGGCCTGGAAGAGTTCCAGCTCCAGCATGCGGAGGAATTGCTCCGTTTCGGTGTGCGACGTAACCTCCTCACTCCTGAGGAAGTAGACACCGTCCTCGACGAGCTCCGGGGAGTGGTTGCCAAGCGGCCGCCGAGACCCCCCCCGCCGCCGAAGCCGGCACCCCCCAAGGTCGAGGCTCCGAAGGTGCCTCACCGCCCCAAGGGGATCCAACTCAAACCGGCATCGAAGCGTCCGCCACCGCCGCCGCCTCCTCCGGCCAAGCCGAAGCCCAAGGCAGCGCCGGCGCCGGTGAAGAAGGTCATGGCCAAGAAGGCGGTGCCGGTAAAGGCTGCGTCCAAGGCCGCGCCGGCCAAGCACGCCGCTGCCAAGCCGGCGCACAAGCCCGCGAAGAAGCGCTAGACCCGGAAGCCTTTCACCAGGCGGGTGAGGCGGTCGGCCGTGCCGACCACACTGGTGGCCGAGGCCGCGATTTCCTGCGTCGCGACCGATTGCTCTTCCGCGCTGTCGGTGACTGCTTGCGCGGCGAAGGCATTTCCCTGCGCCGACCGCGCCACATCGGCGGCTGTCGCGGCGAGCTGATCCGCCAGCTCACGATGCGCTGCCGCTTCGCGGGCGACGGTGCCGGCAGCCTGGCTGACCTCTTCCACCGCCTTGACGATCTCCGCCAGCGCGCGGGTGACGCCGCCGGCAACGTCCTCGACGCCGGCGACCCGATCCTTCCCCGCCGACACGGTGTCCGCGACGAGGTGCACCTGCTCCTGCAGCGTCGCCACGGTCTTGGCGATGCGGCGCGCTCCCTCGGCGCTGGTCTCGGCGAGTTGTCTGATTTCGCCGGCGACGACGGCAAATCCGTCCCCGGCTTCGCCGGCACGCGCCGCCTCGATCGCGGCGTTCAGCGCCAGCAGTTCGGTCTGCGCCGCGAGCTGCCCCGTCAGTGACACGAATTCCTGGACGGCCTCCGCCGACGCGGTGAGGCGGCCAACGGATTCGGTCGTCCTGGCCACGACCTCGTGCAATTCGATCAGCGTCGCTGACGCAGCGCCGAGATGAACTTGATGCGTTGCAGCGGTGCGGCGAATCGCGTCGGCGACCGCAACGACGCGCTGCCCCGCGCCGGCGCTCCGTGCGGCGGCGGCTCGAAGGTCGCCGAGCAGGTTATCGCTCTGGCGCATCGCGGAGGCCTGACGCTCGGCGCTGGCCGACACTTCGCCGATCGCGCGCGACACCTGGCGAGCGCTTTCCGACAGCTGGCTCGATCGACCGGAGAGATGCGACGCGTTGTCGGTCAGCGATGCGGACACATCGGCGACGCTTCCCACGATGGCGCGAAGCCCCTGACTCATTTTCTGCACTGATGCGGCGAGGAGCCCGAGTTCCTGCGGCATCTGTCCCACGTCGCTCGGGCGAAGGTCGCCGGAGCCAACGCGCTCGGTCGCTCGGGCGAGGCGTGCCAGCGGCTGGACCACCGCGTTGAGCGTCGCGACTGCAGAGACGACCCCGATTACCAGTGCTGCCGCAAAGAGGATCCAGATGATTTTCCGGCGATCGGCGCTGCGCTGCGCCAGTCTGTCATTCTGATCCGCGGCAGCGACGGACTGCACCGCGGTCAGGGCGCGTACTTCCTCCATCAGCGAATCGGCGGCGGCATTTCGCCCCGGCTCGTCGGGTGCGGCACCGCCCGGTGAACGTCGCTCGAGTTCGCGCGACAGCGTCCCGATCCGACCGACCACGGTGAGTTCGGTACCGGTGAGATCGAACTGCTGATAGGAGCGGCTGGTGACGCGGAGCGACGCGAACGCCGAGTCGAGTCGCGACTGTGCCAGCGAATCGGGACGAGCGGCGAGGACGTCGCCGGCGCGCACGGCAGCGACGACATCATGCGTCATGGTCTGCGCGAGAAGATCCCGCTGCTGCAGCGCAGTGAGCTCATCACGTACCGCATCTCCGAGGGAGTCCATCGCAGAGACCCCGAGAAAGGTCATTGCGAAGACCAGCAGCAGGAGGAGTACCGTCCCCGCTGTTACCCGGCTCCGCAGTGATCGAAGGTCGGTCATCCTGCGGAGATGCGGACGGAGGACAAACTACGAGGCGAGTTTCGTGACGTTGGCGGCCTGCAGGCCCTTCGGTCCTTCGACGATGTCGAACTCGACCTGATCTCCCTCGGCAAGCGATCGGAATCCGCTCGCTGCGATGGCGGAAAAATGGACGAAGACATCCTTGCCACCTTCTTGCGCGATGAAGCCAAAACCCTTCGCGTCATTGAACCACTTCACTGTCCCCTTCGGCATGGCGCTGCATCCTCCCACAGTGGTGGAACGAAACCCCGCACTAACGATGCGACCCCGTGGCGCATCGGGCAAGACTGGGGTCTGGGCTGCGGGGCGGTCCCACACTATCATCCCAAGATGTCCGTCCCCACCGCGCTCGTCATTCGTACCTTCAGCGACCACGCCGAGGCGCTGGCCCACTGCATTGTGCGGGCCGGGGACGCGCCACGGATCCTGGCCTACGACGACACGGTGGGATGTCCCGTCGAACAGTCGCTCGCTGCGCTCGAGTGGACCCGGGTCGTGGGGCTTCTCCCCGACGACGACCTGCTCCACGCCGGCCGGCTCACCAGTGAAACCGCGGCTGCAGTTGTCGAACGCAAGACCGCCGACGGTCGGCGCTGGGTCTTCCTCGGACCGCGCCTTGATGCGCCGCCGGTCGACCCGTTCGAAGGCGAACTGATCCTCGACGAACCAGGCGTGATGGGAATTGCGTTTGGAGAGCGGGCGCAGGCGCTGGCGCATTTTCTCCGCGCAACTGGGGGCGCCGGCGCAATGATGGCTCAACTCGGCCGGCGCGCCCCGGAATTGCGACACATGCGGCGATGGCTCGCGCCGATCATTCAGGAGCTCGACGGCCCGCGCCGCTTGATCGCCGGGTGGTTCGCGGCGTCGTCGGGAGGGGCACTCTTCATCGGCGACGAGGGAGCCGACGCCACACACCGTTATATCGAGGTGGGAATCGATTCGTGAAGCAGATGATTCGCTGGACTGCTGCAATGCTGATTGGCATCGCTCCGATCGCCGCGGCATCCGCCGCTGCACAATCACCGACGGCAGACATCCTCCAGCCGGGAAAGCTCACTCCCGAAAAGAGGACGTTGCGCGACGACATGCTGATGCTGCGCGACTCGCTTGACCTCATTGCCGGGATCCATGCGCGCGTCATCCGCGCCCAGGCGTCGGGGATGACAGGGGTGTCGCTGTCGGCGGGTCGGCAACTGCCCCGTGCCTGTCGCGCCGGCGCCGTCGGCGCCGACCGTGACACACGCCTGATATCGTCGATGCACACCAATTCGCCCGCCGGGGATCAGGCGCTTCATCAATATCGCGCCGCTCTGGACACCCTCGGCACCGCCCTCCGTGCCTGCGAGCACGACGGTAGCACGCTCATGGCCAACGCGAAGCCCGATTTCGCCAGAATCGAATCGATTTCCGAGTCGGCGGTCCAGGCAATCCGCATCTACGAGGGCGTTCGCCTGATGCTGGTGCGAAAACTGGACATCGATTTGCCCGTTACTGGCAAAATGTTCCGAGGATAGAGCCGCTCAACCAGCTGTGGGTATGTTGATCAACATCTCCACAATTCGTGGACAAGGTCCGGAAGTCGCTCTTTTGACTGCACTTCGAACCCACAGCTGATCCGCATTAAGTGAGCTAACCCGAATAAAATCAGGCACTTGCGCGATTCTTGCTTGTCGGTACCTTGGGTTTGGTGGTACCGATGGGGCGTTTTCGCGCGTCTCATCCTCTCCGATCTGGCGCCTCGGAGAGCCGTGCGAGCGAGTGGTCCGCGAGCCGCTCTGACCCGTAGCGCCCATGTTGTCGCAGCGCCCCCGAGCGTCGCGCCTCCATGCGAAGCGGTCGATCAGTCAACCTGGTCGGCCGTTTCTTTTTTTGTTCGAACTAATTCCTTGATGGTAACGAAGCGACGGCTGACGTTCAGCCGGTGGCGTCATCGTCAGTGCGTCCTCGGCCAAAATCCGCGGCAATTCGTACCAGCCAGCGGTTGTCGAGCTGCCAGAGCTTCTTCGATGCGACGCGCGCGTTCTCCGGAAACACGTCGACCGACTGATACGCTTCGACGATGGACGCGGTCTTGGCGCTCGCATCGTCCGCGAAATGCAGGATCTCGGCTTCGAGCGTGGCCGGCTGCACCGGCGAGCCGTATTCGAGCCGCCCGTGGTGCGCGAGGATGAGATGCTCGAGGAGCATCGCTTCGTCGAGGGTACACGGCGACGGATCGACCGACTGGACAGCGTCGCGCAACTTCATCACTCCCTGGACCACGTGGCCGATCAGCCGTCCGCGCTCGGTCGTCTCGAAGACACCGCCGTCCCAGCGGTACGCCTCGAGCTTGCCGATGTCGTGCAGCAGCACGCCCGCGAGGACCAGTTCGAGATCAGCCTTGGCGACCCGGGCAATCTGCATCGCGATCGCGAGGACCTCGCACGTGTGCTGCAGCAATCCGCCGAGCCGGGCGTGGTGGCCGGTCCCCGGTGCGCCGGGGCACTCGCCGTATCGTGCGCGGAACTGATCGTCGGCGTAGAAAAGATCGAGCACCGCCCTGATCCGCGGGGCAGTGAGCTTGTCGCGCGCGTCGTCGATGAACTGCCAGTACCGATCCACCGGACCGACGCTCGGAACGAGATCGGCAAGCGGAATCGCCCCCTTTGGCAGCGGACGGACCGACGCAGCATCGAGCTGCACGCCGTCGCGATACGACGTGATCTTCCCGACCACCTGGACGATGTGGCCCTTGACCACGCCGCGAATGATCTCGTCGCGCCCGGCCCAGAACGGCGCGGATTCGATCTTTCCTGAGCGGTTGCCGAGCACCAGCGTGGTTCGGGGGTGGTCGCCGCCCTTGGCGACGACGTCAAGCACCAGAAACGCGTGATGGACCTCGGCTCCGACCGTGAGCCCGGGGATATCGAGCTGGGGATTCATCGTGAGGAGACCATGAAGCCCTGAAGCTAATTCGTGGGGGAGATCGCCTGCGCGGTCGCGTGGCAATCCGCCCTGACGGCGGTCGGGGCTCGACGATAGCTTCCGGCGATGCATCCGCTGCATATCCAGCTCCTCGTGTCCGACCCCGATCGCGATGACGTGACCGCGCTGCGCGACGCGTTGCAGCGCGCGGGGCATGTGGTGGTCGATCACGAGGTCGCCACCGTGCCCGATGGGGTTGCGGCCGGTGCGGACTTCATCATCGCCGACGCCGCCGCACGCCCGAGTCCGGAACGCCTCGACTCGGCCGAGGCACGGCACATCGCCGCCGTGCTGCATTTCACTCGTGGCAACAAGCGCCAGGCCGCCTTGTTGCTTGGCATCGCCCGGTCGACGCTGCTCGCCAAGATCCGCCGCTACCACTTGCCATCGACCGACTAGTACTCGAGCCGGCCGAGGCGTGACAGGACGATTCGTCGCTGTGCCGAGCCCTTCCCGATCACCAGGGTCCGGTTCGCTGCACCGACGGCGATTCCCGCCGGGCCGAATCGAATCGGCGCACCGACGCCGCTCAGGGTGATGCCGTCGCGATGCGATCCGGTCTCGTTCCACGCCGCGATGGTGTCGGTTCCCTGCACGACGCGAACCGCATAGACGGAATCGGAGAGTGCAACGATCGCCACGCCATCGAGCCTGACGGCGGCGCCGCGTGCCGCGTCAAGCAGCGTGACCACACGCTGCGTCGCCTCGTTGGTCGTGGCGGCGTCGGTGATCGACGCCAGGCGCACGAAACCGAACGCCGCCACAATTGCGGCGACCGCCAGGGTGAAGATGAGTTCGATCAGGACCATCCCGCGTTGCATGACGCCAAGGATGCGCGGTGGTCCCGGCGATCAGGGTGCCCGATCGCGCGAGGGAGGGATCTCTTTGTGCCTACTGCAGCGATTCGCGCTCGTCGAGGAAGACCAGCGTCTTGCGCCGTGCGACCACGGCGGCGAGAGCGCGATGCACATCACCATCGATCACGGTGCCGGTGAGGTCCCGCATCCGTCCCACCGCTTCTTCGGGCGACATCTTTTCCTGATACGGCCGCGCGGTAGTGAGCGCATCGTACACTTCGGCTGCGCCGAGGATCCTGGCGCCGATCGGGATGGCGTCGCCGCTCAGTCCGTCGGGGTAGCCGGTGCCGTCGGCGCGCTCGTGATGCGACCGGACGTAGCCGATCACGTCGCGCAGGTGGGTGAGCGGCGCGAGGATCTGTGCACCGATCGTCACATGCGAGCGCACGTGCTCGAATTCCTCTTCGCTGAGCGGTCCGCGCTTCCCGAGGACCGATTCGCGAATGCCGATCTTGCCGATATCGTGCAACCGGCCAGCTGTCCGCACCAGTTCGACCTGTTCGTCGTTGAGCCCCAGTTCGGCGGCGACCATCGCGGAGAGATCGGCGACGCGCGCCGAATGCCCGCGGAGATAGGGATCCTTCGCTTCCAGCGCATTGACGAGCGCTTCGAGCGTCGCGACGGAGATGCGCTCGAGATTGCCGCGTTCACGACGGAGTTCGGCACCGCGCTGGACGATCTCGCGCTGCAACCACGCTTGCGTTTCCGCCTGCTCGATCAGGTCGCGCCGCCGCGCCAACGCTCGCGCGATGGCGCGCTCCAGCTCGGAGAGGTCGACCGGCTTGACGAGATAGTCCATCGCTCCGCGCTGCATGCAGAGCGCGGCGGAGTGAGCGTCGTTGACGGCGGTGAGCATCAGGATCGCGACGTGCGGTTCCTTGGCGATCAATGTCGGCACGAGATCGAGTCCGGAGCCGTCGGGAAGGCGCACATCGAGAAGAATGCACGAGACCTTGCGGCGCGCGAGTTCGCCGAGCGCCCCCGCAGCAGAATCCGCGGTGACCACTTCATGCCCGATGCTGGTCAGAAAGCGCTGCAGCGTCCCGCGGACCGGTTCTTCGTCATCGACGACAAGCGTCGTGACCAGCGAAACTTCGCCTGGCGCGGTCGAGGTGGATGCTGAATACATCATTCCTCCGAGAGCGGCATCACGATCCCTGCGGGAGCAGCAGGGAGACCAGCATCAGCTTCGTTGCGCCGACCCTGGCGCTGGAATCTTTGCAAGAGGCGTTCCCACGGCCGGGCGCGGCGCCATGGCCGCGCCACTGCCCCGATGACGGGGCAGAGCGAAGCTTCAGTACCGATTCATGGGTATCGGCTCCAACGGGCCGGGATGGAAGGTTGCGACTGGGCCGCGAATCGCGAGGGGCCTCGACCTGTCCGGTCGGTTACACGCCTGCAAAGTCGACGGCGACCCGCTGCGGAATGATCCCCGCGTCGGCGGCGCGGTCGAGGAGCAACTGGACGGCCGCGCGTCCGCGATCGCCGTAGTCCACCGTCCACTGATTCACGTACATGCCGACGAAGGTGTCGGTGCGCTCGTCGGAAATGCCCCGGTTGAACTGCCGCGCGTGATCAAGCGCGCGTTGCCGGTGCTCGAGTCCGTAGACGATGCTGTCTCGCAGGTCGCGCGCGACCTGGTCGATGATGACAGGACCGAGGTCGCGGCGGACGGCGTTGCCGCCGAGCGGCAGCGGGAAGCCGGTGTCGTGCAGCCACCACTCGCCCAGATCGGCCCACAGCTGCAGGCCGTCATCGGCATACGTGAGCTGGCCCTCGTGAATCAGGAGTCCGAGATCGACCTCGCCGCGATGCACCGCGTCCTCGATCTGGTCGAACGGCACCACCACCGCATCGAACTCGGGCTGATAGAGTCGCAGCGCGAGATACGCCGTGGTGAGCAGCCCCGGCACCGCGATCCGGCGACCGCGGACGCCATCGCGCGGGTCGCCGGCCGGCGCGTCGCGACCGACAATGCGCGGCCCGTATCCGTCGCCCATCGATGAGCCGCTGTTGAGCAGCGCGTAGTCCTGCGCGATATACGCGTACGCGTGAATCGACACGGCGGAGACGTCGAGCTCCTTGCGGCGGGCGCGCTGATTGAGCGATTCGATATCGGACAGTTCATGCTCGTAGCGCAAGTCGCCGGTGTCGATCTTCCCTTCGGCGAGTGCGTAGAACATGAAGGCGTCGTCCGAATCGGGTGAGTGCGCCACACGGATCGTCCGCGGCATCAGTGTGCTCCGTCCCCCTGGCGATACTGCTGCAGCAGCGCCAGATGTTCGGTGTATTCCGGCCGCTGCTTCTTCATCTCGGCGTCGAAATGGGAGCGGAATCCCGCGCGGGCACTTTTTGCGGCGGCGGAATCACCCGCAAATCCGGCGACGGCCGCGCGGATGTAGTAGCCGAAGAGATCGTCGGGTGCGAGTTGCATGATGGTATCGGCGAGCGCCTTGGCGTTGTCGAACATGCCGACCTGCGCCTCGAGGATGGCGGCGTGGAACCGGGCGTCGATGTCGCGATCGCCGGCCGGGAGGTTGGCGTAAGCGCCGAGTGCCATCGGAGTGAAGGTGATCACCGTCGCAGTGTCGCCCTTGTCCATCGCCTGCGAAATCCGGTCGACGAGCCGGGTGTACTGCTCCTTCGGCGTGAGACTGGAGATATCGGGGGCGCGCCCGGCCGGTGCGTTGGCGGTCGGATCATCCGCGACACCCTGCACCGCGTTGCCGGCATTGGCCATCGTCGGCACCACCGGCGCGTTGCGATGCCGCGCCGCGAGGACCACACCCACGATCACGACCACGACCAGCAACCCGGCGATCATCCACGGCGTGCGATCGCCCGCGGGGAGCGGAACGGCACCTCCGCGTCCCGGCCACGTCGCGCCCGGCGCCGGTCGCGCTCCGCCGCCGGCCGGTGCGCCGCACTTGTGGCAGAAGCTGGCATTGGGTGAGAGCGTGGTTCCACAGGCCGAGCACGTGGCGGCGCCAAGCGGCGCTCCGCAGGCGGCGCAGAAATTACCGCTCGCCGCGTTGCCGCAGCGAGCACATGTCGTCGGGGTCGGGGTCACCTGCGCTCCGGATCAGTCCCGCCGCTGTGGCGGGTGCCGCCCAATATAGTGCTCCTGCTGGCGCAGGCCGCGAGCTTCGGCTACCCTTGAGAACCTTTTGGGGCAGACCGATGACCACTCCGTCACCCGATACCATCGACCTCTCCAGCGCGGACCACATGGGCGATCTTGCCCGCGGTGGCACGACGTGGTCGGTGCATCTCGAGACCCGCCAGGACGGACCGGTCACGGCAGGACGCGTGCACTTCGTCGCCGGAGAGATCCGGCGATCCTCCGCCTGGATTTTTCGTGAATGGACCGTCCCCGACGTGAAGGCGCGATTCGCCGAATTTTCGCCGCTGGAACTCTGGCGATTGCTGGAGAGCCTGAGCTGAATTCCAGGAAGAGATCCTCCGCTGGGCCGATTCTCCGTCTGCGATATCCCTGGCTTCTCCTGCTCCTCGTGATCGGCCGCGCCGGTGCGCAGCAGGTCAGCCGCGATTCGACCCCCCGCATCACCGCCGTCACCCTCGATCGCTTCAGCATCTTCGATCGTTCGGACTCGAGCTGGCTGGCGCGATTCGGCAATTCACTGCACTACACCACGCGCGCCGGCATCATCCGCGAAGAGCTCCTCTTCCATCAGGGCGAACGATACGATTCGGCAAAGGTCGCCGAGACCGAACGCAACATCCGGGCACTCGGAGTATTTCGTGATGTCACCATCGATTCGGTGCCGTCGGATTCCGGCGTCACGGTGCACGTCGTGACCCGGGACGGGTGGACGACGCGACCGGATTTCCGGTTCCACTCGACCGGCGGTTCGGTCGCCTACACCGCCGCGCTGATCGAAGACAATCTCCTCGGCACCATCACGCAGACCGAGTTGCTGTACCAGAAGGATCCCGATCGCACCACGACGGTACTCGGATTCCACCGCAACCGTCTCATCGGCGGCAAGGTCCTCGCCGCGACGCAGTTTGCCAACCGTTCCGACGGCGAGCTCTTCTCCGCCGAACTCGCGGTGCCGTACTTCGCAATCGCGTCGCCGAGCGCGGCGTCGATCCTCCTCGACGACCGGCGTGACCGGATCCTCCAGTACCGCGATGGCGAAGCAGTCGCATCGGACACGACGCAGAACCGCTACCTGCTGGTGCGGGGCGACGCGGGGTGGGCGCTGCACGCGAACTCGAAGGGATATCTGAGGCTCGGCTTCGCCGCGCAGGTGCGTCGCGACGATTACGAGACCGAGCAGCTCTTCGACCAGGGCGCCGGACGGTTCGCCGGCAAGTCGGTGACCGGTGCCGCCGGCGTGTACCTCGAGGCGCGCCACGTCAACATCCCGAAGATTCGCGGATTCCAGTCATTCGGTCGGGCCGAGGATGTCGACCTGAGCACCATCGTCCGACTGTCCCTGTTCGCCGCACCGTCGTTTCTCGGTTACGACGCAGGCGGCGTCGCTCCAGGAATCTCGGCGCACATCGGCGCCCGCGCCGGGCACGCGCTCGGGTGGGCCGACGGCATCGCCGACGGGCTCTACACCTCGCGGGGACTCGACTCGGGACAGGTCTCCATCGCCGGGACCGTTGCGTTGCTGCCGTCACCGCGGCACGAGTTCATCGCGCACGGCGAGTTTGCAGCACTTCGCAATCCGCTCCCAGGAACCGAGTTTGATCTGGGACTTGGCGCGGGACCGCGTGCCTTCACGCAGCACTCGTTCACCGGGGATCGCGAATTCTTCACCACCGCCGAGTATCGCTACACCGTGTCACCCGAACTGCTCAAGGTGGTTGGTGTCGGGCTGGCGGCATTCGTGGACTATGGCGGCGCGTGGTGGTCTGATGAGGCGCGGCGAACCGGGTGGGACTACGGAGTCGGGCTGCGCCTCGGCGCATCGCGCGCGCCCGACGTCGAGGTCAACCGGATCGATCTCGCGTGGCGAGCCCCCCGTCCGGGGATCCCCGGAGGGTGGGTTCTCGCCGTCGGCAAAGGCTTCGTTTTCTCGACCGGACCACGCGGAACGTCGCGGTGAAGGGCATTATCTTGCGCTCGTGGTGACACCAACCGCGGAGTGATCGTGAATTTCCTTCTCACCCTGACGCTTGCCGCCGGGACCTTCTTCCATACCGCGCTCAAGTCGTCGATTCCGGCCAAGGGCGCCTCGGTGCACGCGCCGGCCAGAATTTCACTGACCTTCACTGAAAAGGTGATCCTGGCGCAATCCTCGATCTCCGTGCTCACCGGTGATTCGACGCTGGTGGAGAAGCTCGTGGTCAAGGGAACCAGCGATCCCGCCACGATCGAAGGGGCGGTCACCAAGCACCTCACCCCCGGCAAGTATGTGGTGCGATGGAAGACGGCATCGGACGACGGGCACGTGGTGCGTAACGTCTTCGGCTTTACCATCACCGCGGGACAGTGATCCGCCCAGCGGTCCCGCTCGCCGCCGCGCTCCTCTTCGGATGCGGCGGGGGCGGGGACCCGCCCCGTTCGCCGCACGGATTCGCCGGAACCGAACTCGCCACCCCGGTTCCCAAGCCCGACTTCCGCTTCACCGATTCGCGCGGTGCGCCGTTCAACTTCGATTCGGCGACCGCCGGCCGCGTCACGCTGCTGATGTTCGGGTACACCAACTGCCCTGATGTCTGCCCGGTCCATCTCAACAACCTCGCTGCGGTGCTCGACAAGATGCCGGACGAGATCCAGCGCCAGGTCACTGTGGTATTCGTTACTACAGACCCGCGGCGCGATTCGTTGCCGGTGCTCGATGCATGGGTGAAGGGGTTCGATCCCACGTTCGTGGGCCTCACCGCCCCTGACTCGGTGATCGAGGCGGCGCAACGGATGGTGCGGATACCGGCGGCGGAGCCGGGAGCGCCCGATGCCAAGGGGAAGTACGCCGTGGGGCATTCGAGCGTGGTGATCGCCTACACCAGGGATGGCGAGGGGCGTGTGGAGTATCCCTTCGGTACACGTCAGCGGGATTGGGCGCACGATCTGCCGCTGCTGGTGCGCTATGCCAGGTAGCCTCGCGGGAGCGGCGCGCGGCGGCGGCAGCTGATGCAATGGTGGTGTTCGGCCACGGATACGCCGTGGAGCTGGAGCTGGCAGTGGTACCCGGGAGTCGATCTGTTGATGGTGCTGGTCGCGATCGCGTGGTGGAACCTCGGACGGACGGGGCGGTGGGCGGCGCGTCCATGGGGGTGGTTTCTCGCCGCATGGCTGGTGCTCCTTGCGACCCTCGACTGGCCGATCGGCAAGCTCGGCGCCGGGTATCTCGCCAGCGTACACACCGGACAGTTCCTGCTGATGACGCTCGCGGTTGCACCGCTCCTCATCCGGAGCGTTCCGCGCGAAGGTTGGCTCGCGCTGGCGCCTGCCGGTTCGCGCGCATGGCGCGTGCTCCGGTACATGGGGCGGGCGCTTCCGGGCCTGCTGTGCTACAACGTCCTCGTCCTCTCGTCCCACATTCCCGGCGTCGTCGACACGGCGATGCGGTCCCAGCTGGGCTCGTTCGCCCTCGATCTTGGCTGGTTGGTTGCGGGGCTCTCGCTCTGGTGGCCGATCATCGCGCCGGAGGAGTTCATCAGTCTCGGGGTGTTCGGCAAGATCGGCTATCTCTTCGGCGCCACGATCGGCCCGACCATTCCGGCGATGATGATGGTCTTCTCCGACTGGCCGCTCTACCGCCTCTACGAGCTCGCGCCGCGCGTTGCCGCGCACTTCAGCGCCAACGATGATATCAAGCTCGCCGGCCTCTCCATGAAGCTGATTGGCGACCTCCCGATCTGGGGGGCGGCGATCGTCGTGTTCTTCCGGGGAACGTCGGCACAAGGAGAACTGGTCGATGCCTGAGCGTCATGTCCTGGTGAGTCTGTCCGCGCCCGGCGTCGAGCCGGCTCGTGCCGACGGCATGTTCGAGGAGTTCACGGTCGCCCACCGGGTGCGTCGCGCCGGCGTGGTGATGCTGTGCGGGATCGGCGTGGCGGCGATGCTGATTCCGATCCCGATCGTGCACCTCCTCGGCATTCCCCTGGCACTGGCGATCGGCGCGATCACCGCCGTCCGGCAGCTCTCGATGATCGGCCGCCTCAAGCCGCTGCGGATTCCCTGTCCCAAGTGTGGCGAGCCGAACCGCGTGGGTGGCGGTCTCGGCTATCGGTCGCTGGCACCCCGCGAGCGGATCTGCGACAGCTGCCGGCGCGGATTGACGCTCACGATCGACGTTGATGGCGGTGGCGTGGCCCCCAAGTGAGATGAGACGTCCTATGTGATGCGGTCTCGCCAGGGATCGTCCATCACTTGCCAGGGGCGAATCGCATGGCCGCTGTGACGCACCCGGCACCGCCGCGTCGGATTCGTGAACGTGCGTTGCATCAGCCGCGCGGCTGGATGCTCGCCGGGATCCTCGTCATCCTCATGATGGCGGTGCTGCGTCTCGCCAGCGCCTTCTTTCTTCCCGTGTTTGCCTCCGCACTTCTCGCGTTGCTGCTCGCCCCGCCGGTTCGCTGGCTGAGCCAGCGTCGCGTGCCCGCCGGACTCGCAGCCGGCCTGGTCGTCATCGCGGTGGTCCTGGTCACCACGACAGTCATCATTTCGCTGGCGCGACCCGCCGCATCGTGGCTGGCGCGGGCTCCGGAGACACTCGAGCAGGTGCAGCACCGGTTGCAGCAGATCGCCACGCCGTTGCACAACCTGCAGCGCACCGCAGCCAAGGTGCAGGAAGTGACCAGCACCCCGACGCCGGGCGATGTACGCGCCAAGGTGGAGGTGGCGCCGCCAGGCGTTCTCTCCTCGGTGCCAGGGACGACCATAGGGGTGCTTGGTGCGATCTCGTCGGTGATCTTCCTGACCTTCTTCCTGCTCGCTGCGGGTGAACGCTTCCGACAGAAGCTGGGCGACATCATGCCGGAGCGATACCGTCGCGAGACGGTCGACGGACTTCGCGACCTGCAAACGCAGATGTCACGCTACCTCTCTACCAGTGTCCTCATTCATGTCTCGCTCGGTACCGCGACGTGGGCGGTGCTGAAGGTGATCGGCCTCCCGAATCCGGCGCTCTGGGGCGCACTCGCGGCGATCCTCAATTTCATTCCCTATCTCGGGTCGCTGGCGATGCTCGCGGTGATCGGCGTGATGTCGCTCGCGACATTCGACGACACCCGGCATGTGCTGTACGCCGTTGGTGCATTCCTGGTGATCTCGGTGCTCGAGGGTAACGTGATCACGCCCCTCCTCCTCGGACACCGTCTGCCGCTCAATGCGGTGGCGATCTTCCTCGGCCTGCTGTTCTGGGGGTGGATCTGGGGGATTACCGGGGCCGTGCTCGCGGTGCCGCTGACGGTGCTGATCAAGGTGATCGCCGATCGGGTTCGGCCGCTGGCTCCGCTCAGCGTCCTGCTGGGCAACTGACCCGCCTCGGGCGCCACGTTCGTGGGGCTTTGGCGGGTGCCGGTCAGGGCCGGATAGCGCTTCGTCGTGCCGCCGTAGGTCTTCCGCAAGCCTCAAGCGATTCTTTGGGTACGACTGGCCTCGCCATCGCGACGCCGGATGCTCTTCGGACCATGAGGAATCTATGATCGGGACCAGGTGGCAGCGGGTTCTCACCGCGCTCGCGGCGGGTGGCGCGGTCGCTGGATGCAGCGGCAGCTCGCCGACGTCGCCAGGGACGGGCGGCGGAAACGGCAACAACGTCCAGGCGTCGGCGAACCTGACCTTTTCACCCAGCGTGATCACCATCCAGCCCAACCAGTCGGTGACCTGGGTCTTCGGGACCGTGGGACACACGGTCACCTTTGACGCGGTTGCCGGCGTGCCGGACAACATCGGCGCCGTCAACGCGCCCAATGCCAACACCAGCGCGTCGCGGACCTTCACGACGGCGGGCACCTACAACTACCACTGCTCGATCCACCCCGAGATGACCGGGTCGGTGGTGGTGACCAGCAACAGTGTGACCCCGCCGCCGCCCCCTCCTCCGCCACCGCCACCGGATTCGAACTACCCGTACGGTCGCCGAGTGCCGTGACCGGACATGACGGCCTTCCTCTTGCTCCGGACGCAGCGCAACGCCACACTTGACCAGTCCGGAGCTTGAGGGCGCCCCCATGTCACGCCGTGTACAGATCACCTCCCTTGCCGCACTCCTCGCGACCGCGATCGGGGGGGTCTTCGCCGTGCAGGAACAGGCGGTAATGCTCGCCGCCGGGCGCCCGATCTCCTTCGCCGCCGCGTTCGCGACCCAGGCGGTCCCCTGGTACATCTGGGTGCTGTTCGTCCCGATCATCCTGTACATCCCTGATCGCTGGCCGGTCTGTCCCGGATTGGTGCGGCTCCTCGCGATCAACATCTCGCTCGGCTTGACCCTGACCGGGATTCACCTCTTCCTGAGTCATGCGATTCTGACGACGCTCCAGATCGCCCCCGGTCCGGTGCCGCTCGGGTTCCCAGGCCTCGGCCCGCCGACGCCGGCCCAGGTCGCCGGCGGGATGATGATCTATGGCGTCCTGGTCGGGCTGGCCTATCTGGCGCACTACAGCCGTGCCTTCCACGAGTCGCAAGTGCAGTCGGCCCAGCTCAAGGCCCAGGTGGTCACCGCGGAGCTCACTGCGCTGCGCGCGCAGCTCTGTCCGCATTTCCTCTTCAACACGCTCAACTCGGCATGCGGCTTGATTCCGTCCGAGCCGGAGCGGGCCGAACTGATGATCACGCGGCTCAGCCAGTTGCTGCGGTTTGCCCTGCAGTCCGAGGGGATCGCCGAGGTGCCGTTGAGCAAGGAGATCGAATTCGCGCGTGCGTATCTCGACGTGGAGCGGATCCGATTCCAGGACCGGCTGCACGTCGCGATTCATGTCGACCCGGAGGTACGCGACGTCCTGGTGCCGAACTTCCTGCTGCAGCCGTTGGTCGAAAATGCGGTGCATCATGCGGTGGCACCGTCGCGCGAGCCGCGGACGCTCGAGCTCATCGCGCGGCGCGAGCGGGATTCACTGGTCATCGAGGTGCGGGATGACGGTCCGGGGCTTCGGCCCGGGGCGATCGAACATCGACGGGAAGCGATCGGGCTCAAGACCACGCGGGCGCGGCTCGAGCACCTTTACGGCACGGGCTTTTCCTTCGCCGTTCGCAACCGGAGCACGGGGGGCGCCGAGGCCGAGGTGATCATTCCGCTGCGGCCGGCGCGGGTCCCCGAGCCGCTCACGCAGCCGCAGGTGGCCTTCGCATGAACCGGATCCGGACGCTGATCGTCGACGACGAGGCGCTTGCCCGGCAGCGGATCCGCGAACTGCTGAGCGGCGACGACGATCTGGAAATCGTGGGTGAATGCGCCTTCGGGGAGGATGCGATCGCCGCACTGCAGCGCGACGCGCCCGACCTCGTCTTCCTCGACATCCGGCTCCCCGATGTCGACGGATTCGGTGTGCTCGAACGGATTGCCGGCCAGCCGTATCCGCTGGTGATCTTCGTCACGGCGTTCGACGAGCACGCGGTCAAGGCATTCGACGTCCGGGCGATTGATTACCTCGTCAAGCCGTTCGAACGCGATCGTCTCTACAGCGCAGTGGGGCGCGCCAAGCAGGCGCTCCGGTCCAGGCCGGCGGTGGCTGTGCCGCCGCGGGCACCGGGTGGCCGGATCGCGGTCCGGACCGATGGTCGCGTCGTCCGGGTGCGCCTGGATGACATCGAGCGGGTGGAGGCCGATCGCGATGTGTCGCACTTTCATCTGCGCGGCGGCACCACGCTCCTTGCGCGCGAGAGCCTCACTAGCGTCGAGCAGCGGCTCCCACCGGCGAACTTCCTGCGGGTGCATCGCTCGCATATCGTGAACGTGGCGCGGGTTCGCGAAGTGCAGCCGTGGTTCCAGGGCGAGTCGGTGCTGCTGCTGGAGGATGGCAGCAAGGTGGTGACCGGTCGAACCTACCGGGACAAGATCCGCGTCCTGCTACGATAGACCCCACCGCGATCCGCGCCGCAGCAGCACCACCAGATAGATCAGCACGCCGATATTGATCAGCAGCGCCCCGGCGCGCGGATACGTCACCCGTTTCACGAGTTCGAACACCTCGAACGGGATGAACGACGCGGTCGCGATCACCGTGAAGTATTCAGCCCACCGCCGTTGACGCCACAGGCCGATCCCCTCGGTGAGAAAGAGGGCGGCGTAGACGAACGCACCAACCCCCACGAGCCTCAGCTTTCCCGCCGGCAGCGCGCCAATGTTGCGCAGCAACCGAAGCACCGGCACCACATCGACGGCGGAGCCGAGCCCCTCGAAGACAGTCTGCGCCTGCTCGCGCACCGACGGCCGGATCAGCTGCAGCGCGCCGAGTCCGAGGGCGATCAAGGTGGTCGCCTTCACGAACTTGAAGAGCGCAATCAGCGTGAGGATCGGGTTCTGATCATGATGATTCGTCTGCTCTGATGATTGATCGCTGGTCAATTCGCCGCCACGAGTGATGCCAATGACGTGCTCTCCATCATGTGAGTCGACGGATGGGCGAGCCATGTCCCGGGCGTCGCGTCGTCGAGTAGTATTGTGGTCCACCGGTCGCGGGTCAGACCACGAGGAGCAATCCCTGCATCTTAGCGACGACATCCCGCGCGGGGACAGCACCGATCGGGATCATGGTCCGGCGCGGAGGCTCCGGATTGACCGTCTTGCCGTCGGATCTGCGGCTCTTGCGTGTGCCGTGGCGTCCTTCGTCGCGTGGGGGAATCGCTATCAGCTGAATCCCGACGGAATCAGCTATATCGACCTGGCCCGCGCGGTGGCCACGAACGGCCCGCACGCCGCCATCAACGGATACTGGAGTCCCGGCTACCCGTTGCTCCTCCTCCCGATCGTCGCTGCCTTCCGCGGGGATGTAGGCCTCCTCATTCCGGCCGTGCACGTCGTCAACCTGGTTCTTTCCGTGCTGGCGGTTGCGCTCTTCGCCGCCGTGCTGCGCACGCTCGCCTCGCGACCGCCGGCGGCGACGCCGCTGGCGCGACATGCAACCACCCTCGCCATCGCCGTCGGTGCCGTGACCGCAATCGAAACGATCGGTTTCGGGTTGCTCACCCCCGACGTTGCCGTGATGCTGGTTGTCGTGGCGACGGTGGCGTGCGTGTTCGCCCTCGAACAGGATGGTGCACGAAACGCCCCGTTCGTCGCGCTTGGTGTGGTCCTGGGCATCGGGTACTGGATCAAGGGAATCCTGCTGCCACTTGATCTGCTGCTGCTGTCGCTGTTGCTGACATTTCCGCCGCGCATCCGGGGCGCGCGCGCCCGGCTGATCGTGACGGGGATCGTGTTCACGATCGTTGCGGCGCCGCTGTTCATCGCGGTGAGCCATCACCTCGGCCGGATATCACCCGGCGACGTCGGCAAGCTCAACTACGCGTGGGCAGTCGACGGGATCACACCGTTCAGCGGATGGCAGGGTGATTCGGTGACGAGATTCGGCGCGCCGACACACGGGCCGAGAACGCTCTGGCCGGTGCCGCGCGTGATCGAATTCGCCACTCCTGTTCCGGGCACCTATCCACTCTGGTACGATCCCTCGTACTGGTACGCGGGTGTGAAGCCGGCATTCGATCTCGCCGGGCAGTGGAGTGCGATCCGGCAGGGCGCGCTGGATCTTGGCGTCGTTCTGCTCCAGCAATGGGCAACGATCGTTGCGGTGCTGCTGGTGTGGGGCGCGACCCGGCGCCGGCCCGGCGATACTGCGCGGTCGCGGATGCCGCTGGTCCTCGGGCTCTGGAGCGCCGGCGCAACGATCCTCTACGCCGCGGTGCACGTCGAGTCACGATATCTCGCCGGATTCATCCTCGTGGCGATTGCGGCGGGCTGGGCGTCGCTGGTCCAGCGCGAAGAGCGACCGCGATGGAACGTGCGACGCGCGGCTTCCGCGGCGCTCGGAGTCCTGGCGATCTCCCTGGCGATCAACGTCGAAGAGAACAGCGGCGCGCCGTCGCCGAGCTACCGTCCTCCCTATGTTGCCGAAGGGGATTCGCTTCACGCACTCGGCGCGCGATCCGGGAGCCCGGTGGCGGCAGTTGGCGACGCCTTCGAGCAGTATGCGACGTTCACCGCCGCGACACCGGTCCTGGCTCAGGTGCTCGATTCGACCGGCTTCTGGGGAGCAGCACCGTCGGTGCGCGCTGCGATCGCGCAGCGCCTCGCGCAGATCGGCGTCCGGGCGATTGTCGCCAACAATGTGGCGGCCGAATTCGGGGGCGAGGGGTGGCACATCATCGCGCGCCCGGACTCCGCAAATCTCGGCGTCCTGCCACTGTCACCTCCCTAGCCGCTCCGCGCGGGACCCGATAGCTTCCTCGCCATTCGGCGCCGTAGCCAAGTGGTAAGGCAGAGGTCTGCAAAACCTCCATCACCGGTTCGACTCCGGTCGGCGCCTCTCCCGCCATTTGCCATCTCACCGATCAGATTCCGCCACCCGCTCGAACGCCATTTGTCATCGCAGCACCGTATCTTCTGATCCATGCGACGCAGTCTCCTGCCACTTCTGGCCGCCGCCGCGGCCTGCTCGGCACCGAAACCGCCTCCGCCGGCAGTCGTCGTCGGTGCGACGGTCGATACCCTGGTCGTTCCAGCAGTCGAGGTCACGACGGCCATCGCGCAGCCCGATGGGAAATGGGTGCTCCTCGCGCCGATCGACAACAAGCTCTTCGTCGCGGATTTCGGCGCCAGGAGCGTTGCACCGGCGGCAGGAATCACCGCAACCGATGTTCCGCATCCGATCACGCTGATCGAAAGCGGCGATACCACCATCGTCAGCGATTGGGGGCTGCGCCGGTTCACTGCATGGGTCGGTGGACAGCGGATCGCGGCGTGGCCTGCACCGGAAGCGCTGCACGGCGCATTTCCCCGGGCACGGGATGCGGCTGGCCAATGGTATTTCCAGCTCTTCCCCGACGCGAAGGCCGATGGCAGCGGGTTGCTCGACAGCAGCTTTGTGGTGCGCGGTGATGCCCAGCTCACCCGGTTCGACACACTGGCGCGCATCTCGCCGGCGTCGGTGGTGCAGGTCATGGGTCCCGACGGCGAGCACTATCAGCGACGCGCGCTCGCGGGCGATGACGCATGGGGCGTTCTCCCCAATGGCACGCTGTGGATTGCGCGGGTCTTCCAGAATCAGCTCGAATGGCACCGGCCCGGCGTGAAGAAGGTCCTTCGTTCGCCGATGCTCCCCGATCCGGTGCTGACCGTGTCGATAATGGACCGCGAACTCTGGGTCCGCCGTTTCCCCGAGGATCAGCGCGATAACGCGCGCCAGATGCCGAACGTCGCAACCAAGCCGCCGTTCGAGCACGTCTTCGTCACGCCGGACCATCGGTACTGGCTCGCCAAGAGCGACACCGCTCTCGCGCCGGTCCGGCACTTCCAGGTGGTCGACAGCACCGGCGTCCTCGCCCTCGTCGCGGTTCCGAGCCGCGGTTCGGCGCTCGGTGTCGACGGGAACTACATCCTCATGGGCGAGGAATTTCCCGGCGGTGTTCGACTGCTGCGCTATCCCGTCCCGGCCGAGGCGAAGGGGCAGCAGTAACGATCATTCGTCGAGTGCTTCGGCGGCCCGTCGCGCCGCCTCGGCTTGGAGCCGGCGATCGCGATACGCCTGATACCATCGTCGCGTGACCTCCCCGGCCAGCGTGGTGTTGCCGAGCCCGAACGCCAGACCGACCGCGAGTGCCACGGCGCCAAGGACCACGGTGAACGCCGCGGTGATCAGTTCCTCGGCGACACCAAGCTGCTGCAACGCCATGAAGATGGCGATCACGACGACCGATCCCTTGGCGACATTGGCGAGGATCGGCACACCCTCGACGCCGCCCGCCGAGGCCATGATCAGACCTCGAACGAACTCACCCACCACGATGCCGAGGATCACGATCACGATCGCCGCGATCAGCGTCGGGATGAATCCGAGCATGATGCCGAACATGCGGTTGATGCTGTCGAGGCCGAGGGCCGCCGACGCCAGCAGGATCACCACCAGCATCACCAGCCAGAAGAAGAGCTTCCCGACGGCATGTACCGGATCGAGCCCGCTGGACGTGCGATCGACTGCTTCGCGCAGGCCGCCCGCTTCCGCCACCTTGTTGAAGTCGAGGCGCTTGAGGAGGCGATCGGTCCATTTCTCCAGCTGCTTGGCCACCAGGTAGCCGACCAGCAGGATCAGCGCGGCGACGAGCAGCGCCGGGAGGACGGACCACATCTGTTGCGCACCTTCGCGGAGGCGATCAGCCAGTTCGTTCACGGGGATACCTCAAGGACGAGTTTGCCGAATTGCTCACCGTGGGCCATGCGACGATAGGCCGCGGCGGCGGAAGTGATCGGGACAACCTGATCGATTTGCGGTCGAAACGATCCTGCATCGCCGAGGGCGGCAATTTCGGCGAATTCGCGCGAGGTTCCCATCGTCGACCCGAGGAGAGACCACTGGAACCAGAAGAGGCGACGAAGGTCGAGGTCGACAATCGGTCCGCCGGTGGCGCCGCACGTCACCAGCCTTCCGCCGGGACGAAGTGCCCGGAGCGATCGACTCCACGTCGGCGCGCCGACACTGTCGACCACGACATCGACACCGCGACCGAAATGCTGCTTGACCGCGCGTGGGACGTCGTCCTCCGCAGCGTGATTGACTCCCAATTCGGCGCCGAGCTGTCGGGCACGCTGCAGCTTTGCCGGTGAAGACGACGTCACGGCGACCCGGGCACCCAGGGACCGCGCGATCTGAAGTGCGGCAATCGCCACGCCGCCCCCGATCCCCCAGATCAGCGCCAATTCGTCGCGGCGCAGTTGTGCGCGGGTGGTCAGCATCCGCCACGCTGTGAGCGTCGAAAGTGTGAAAGCCGCGGCCTCGGGCCAGGTCCACGCGTTCCGGATCGGGATCACGTTTCGGCCGGGGACAACCACCTCTTCGGCCGCCAACCCGGGACGGTGCTCGCCAAGAATACCGAAGGAACGGCAATGGACGTCCTCGCCGGCCCGGCAGCTGTCGCATTCGCCGCAGGAGACTCCCGGATTGATCAGCACCCGGTCGCCGGGAACGACATGGGTCACATCGCTGCCGGTTTCGAGGATGACACCGGCGCCGTCGGTCCCCACGATGTGCGGCAGCGACGGCGGCGAGACACCCGGCGCCCCATCGGCGAGCCAGAGATCGAGGTGATTCAGTGCCGCGGCCCGGATGCCGATCCTCACATCTCCGGGGCGTTGCAGCGCCGGAGGCGGGAGATCCAGCACGGCAAGAGCGTCGGGTCCGCCGACGGCGGTGAGGCAGAGCGCGCGCATTCGACCGGGCGACACCTTGCAGAAGCGAGAGAGTGACGCGACATATAATAGCGATTCGCACCGCTCGACACGGTGCCGTCCCGCAGGCCACCCACAACCCTACTGACTGCTGCACAGCAGGAGAGCACCGATGGTGATGAGCGAAGGATCGTTCGACTTCCAGTACGGGTCGCTCGAAGGAGCGGCCGCCATGCCGGCGCCGTCGCCCCGGTTCGACATCCCCGAGCCCGCACCGGGGAAGGTCGTGTCCAAGCCCCGCAAGAAGGCGGCAAAGCCCGTTGCAAAGTCCGCTGCGAAGCCGGTGGCGGCGAAGCCCGCGGCGAAAGCGGCGGCCGCGCCCAAGCGAACCGCGCCGAAGAAGGCCGCCAGCAAGCGCGCCAAGAAGACGGCGAAGAAGGCCGCCAGCAAGCGCGCCGCGAAGAGCGCCAGGAAGAGCGCTCGCAAGCCCGCCAAGAAGCCCGCCAAGAAGGCCGCCAAGAAGAGCGTGAAAAAGTCGGCGAAGGGTGCGGCGAAGCGCGGCGCCAAGAAGGCGAAGAAGCGTCGGTGAAGCTGCGGGCTCCCGGTTCCACACTGCGCTCCGGTTGCTCCGGGGCGCGATGTGTTTTGGGCCTCGCGGTGCTCCTCGCCGCGTGTTCCCAGCCGCCCGGGGCGGGGATGGAAGCGCTGGTCGGCGCGACGGTGATCGACGTCGTCACCGGCCGCTCCCTCCCCGATGCGGTGGTGCTGGTGCGCGACGGGCATATCGTCGCGGTCGGCGACAGCGGCGCGGTGTTGGTTCCCCTCGGCGCGCAGGTCACCAATCTCGCCGGGCGTTGGATCATCCCCGGGTTGATCGACGCGCACATCCATCTGCAGCCCTGGGCGATCCCGCTGGTATTGCACTACGGCGTGACCACGGTGCGCGATCTACACGACGGCGAGCCGCTGGCGGACTCTTTGCGCGCCATCGCCGCGCGAGCGCCTGCGCCGCGCCTCTTCATGGCGGTGGCGATGCTGGATGTACCGCCCACGACCTATCCCGACGCGATTCCGGTGGCATCTCCCGATTCGGCCGCCGCTGCGGTGGCACGGGTGCAGCGGCTCGGCGCCACGTGGGTCAAGGTGTACACCCATGCGACGCCGGCGATTCTCGACGCGATCGTCAGTGCGGCACGCGCGGCGCACCTCCCGGTCGCCGTGCATCTCGGCCTGACCGATGCCGTGACCGCCGCGACCCTCGGCGTCACCTCGATCGAACATCTGAGCGGCATTCCCGAAGCGGCCGGCGATTCGGTCGCGCTCGACTCGGCGCACACCCAGAAATTCTTTCACGGTTGGACGGCGTTCGAACACAGCTGGGCCGGTCTCGACACCGTCGCACTCGGGCGCGTCCTCGAAGAGCTCGCGGCGCGCCGCGTCTATCTGGTGCCGACGCTCATCCTGCATGAGACCTTCGCGCATCTCGACGATTCCGCGACCTACCATCCGCCGGGGATCGAACTCGTTCCCGATTCTGCACGCCGCAACTGGAATGTTCCCGGGATGATTCAACGGGCGGGATGGACCGCCGATGATTATCCGGCGTTTCGCGCCGCGCGACCGGTTCAGGATCAGGCGGTGCGCGCCTTCGTTGCCGATGGCGGACGGATTGCGGCCGGGACCGATGCGTCCAATCAACTGCTCGTCCCCGGCAGCGCGCTCCACAGTGAACTGGCCCTCCTGGTCCGCGCCGGACTGCCGCCGCTCGATGCATTGCGGGCGGCGACGTCGTGGGCCGCCGATCTCCTCGGTGCCGATTCGCTCGGCCGCATTCGCGCCGGCGCAGTCGCCGACCTCGTCGTGCTGCGAGCCGATCCGCTCGCCGATATCACCAACACCCGATCGGTCGATCGCGTGATGCTGGGTGGCGTGTGGGTTGCACCGCCGATCGCGGCGAATCACTGAGGCGCACTACTTTCCTGTCATGGGGACTTTTCGCTGGACGCCGGAACGGATGGAACAACTGGAGCATGCCGTGCAGCATCACAAGCGCGTGACGCTCCGCCGTCGCGGCAACGAATACGTCGTCGTGGCATCGGCGATCACGCAATCACGAGGACGCGACGCCCTCGCGGGCGAGCTCGCCATGACCGGTGACGAATTGATCTTCGTGCTGGACGAACTGGACCACTTTCAGGTGATCGACACCTGACGCGGGCCGGCGCACAGATCGCCGTGGTGCATCTCGACGAGAGCTGCCTCGGCAACGGCAAGCCCGGCGACAATCGCGGCGGGGCGGGCGGCCTGATCGAAATCCGCGTCCGCGGCGCGATCGAACGGCGCGACGTCTACCTGCACTCTCCGGCGACGACCAACAACCGGATGGCACTGAGCGGTGCGATTGCCGCGCTGCAGTTGCTGGGCCAGAAGGGAAACCGGCTTCGCGTCTTGATCGTCTCCGATTCGGAATACCTCGTGAAGGGGATCCGCGAATGGGCACCCGCGTGGCAGGCGCGCAACTGGACCCGGAAGAGTGGCCCGATCGAGAATCTCCAGTTGTGGCAGACGTTGTGGTCGTCCGTGGAGAAGCACGAAACGCAGTTCACCTGGGTCCGGGGACATGCCGGGCATCCGAAGAATGAATACGCCAACGATCTCGCCGTGCGAGCGGCGACAGATCAGACGACATCCGCCGGAATCGTGACGTCCGGATTTCCCGAATGGCTGGCAACTCGCCAAGCTCGCGGAACCTTCCCGGGGTACGATCCCGACGAGGCGTTCGGCGCGCTCGAGCAGCGAATTGCGTCGGAGAAGCCGATCGGTCTCGCGGAGGACACATGACCGAATTGCAGCGTTTCACGGCCGCTGTCCTGGCTCAATGGCATGCGCGCGGAGGCAGTGGCGGCGGACCGATTGCCGTGGCTGATCTCCTGGAGCGGGTCCTTCCCTATCGCGTGGCCCGGCGCGAACTCGGGATAGATGTCAGCGAGGACTACGAAGCCATCATGCTTCGTCTCATCGCCGAAGAAGACCAGCTGGTTCGCACCGACCCGGTCGACGCCGCCGACATGGCGAAGGCGACGATCAATTCAAAGCTCCCTGACCTCGACGTTCTTCAGCTTCTTCGGGCCGCGACGATCACCGTGACGCCGCGAACGCTGGCGATCATCGCCGGCGAGGAGTCGCTCGAATCCGCCAGCGCAGTTGCCGTCGAGGAGACCGCTCCGGTCCAGCTTCCCGTGGTGGTTGATGCGGATCCCGAATCAACGTGGGCGCCGCCGCGTCCGCTTCCCTCAGCCGATCATGAGGAGCCGACTCCAGTGACGACGACGCCAGGTGCCGCGGACGAAAGCTGCTGGAGTTGCCACGAAGCGCTGCCGCCGTCGCGGAATGCCAAGTATTGCCCGCAATGTGGTGCCGATCAACGGGAGCCGAACTGCGCCGCGTGCGGTGGCGCGGTGGAGCGGCGATGGAAGCACTGTCCTGATTGCGGAGCAAAGCTCTGGGCCCAATCCTGAGCCGGGCCCGCGAATCGTCGCAACGGCTCCCCAGCGGCGCCATATTACCCGAATGGAACCGAACGTCCCCGTTCGCATCGACCGCGAGGCCTTCGACCGCATCCTGCAGCGAGCGGCGGAACTGCAGGGTGCGTCGCGAGACATCGGTGACGGGCTGACCGACGAGGAACTCCTCACGCTCGGCACCGAGGTCGGCATCCCGGTGCAACACCTCCGGCAGGCACTCCTTGAAGAACGCACGCGGATCACGGTGGCGAACCCCGATTCCACGCTCGACCGCTGGGTCGGCCCCGCCGATCTGGTGGCGCAGCGAGTGGTGCAGGGAACTCCCGAGACGATTTCGGCGGCGCTGACACGCTGGATGGAACGACAGGAACACTTCATCGTGCAGCGCGTCACCAGCGAACGACTCACCTTCGAGCCGATGGATCCCTTCGCCGGCGCCATGCGACGCGTGGCGCGAATGTTTGACGCGAAGCGGGGACGTCCGTATCTCGACAAGGCCGAGCTCGTCACCGCAGCGATCATGACACTCGAGCCGGGATTCTGCCATGTGACGCTCGCAGCATCGCTGCGTCGAGCCCGGGCAAGCCTCGTGGCAGGGGGTCTCGGCCTGTCGTTCACCGGACTCGCCACCGGCGGCGCGATCGCGGTGCTCGGCGCACCGATCTGGTTCGCTGCCCTGCCGTTCGTGCCACTCGCAGCGGTCGGGTGGGGAGTGGCACGAACCTTCCGCGGCCGTTCATCGCGCGCGCAACTCGGACTCGAGCGGGCGCTCGACGAACTCCAGCGACGGCCAGCGCTCCCGGGCCCGGGGCCGCAGCCGCCGATCACCGGCGGTCTCGCCCGGGGCGTGGGACAGGTGGTTCGCGAGGTTGCACAGGAAGTTCGGAAGGCGCTCGACAAGTGACGATCTCGGTGCGCGGGATCGCCATCGTCGCCGTTGCCATCGCCGGCTGTTTTCCGACGACGACCCGTCCCGACCTGGTGCCGCTCGCCGGTGCGCCGGTGACAGAGGTCGAACTCCAGGTGCCGGAGGCGACGCAGGCGATTGCACTGCTGCTCGATCAGGACTCAATTCCGATTCGCCGCACTGTCACCAAGGATGGATGGCTCGAATCGGAATGGCTCGACGCCAATACCTTGCGACCCACAGGCCAGCGACACCTCGGCCCCGATGTCGTCAAGGTACGGATCTGGGTCGATCCGTCGCGCCCGAATCATTCCAACGTCACGGCGGAGACGGTGTTCCTGCTGATGGTGAACCCGTCGCGCCCCGAACGGGAACTCGAGCGGGAGGCGCCCCCGGGCAACAAGGTCGCCGGGCGCGTGCTCTTTGCGGTGAGCACCCTGGCACGCCAGTACGGCGGCGTGGTGGATAGTGTCGTGCCGCCCACCGATACCGTGGTACCGATTCCGCTCAAGGGGCTGCGTGATACCGGCGCCGTCCGGCACGACACCACAGCTGCGCGGCCAGACACCACGAAACCAGTGCAGCAGAAATCGCGCGATACCACGATGACCCGGCCCGATTCCACGACGCCGGTGCGGAAGAAATTCCGCGACACCACGACGACCCGCCCCGATTCTACCACGCCGGTGCAGAAGAAATCGCGCGATACCACCGGAGTGGTACCGTCGCGAACGCCGTGAATGTCAGCCGAAATCAGTTCACGAACGCCTGGAGATAGCGTTCGAGCGTGGCGAGATCGAGAACGGCGTCCTTGCATGGCCCGGCCGGGAGCGTCATGGTGAGGCCGAGGACGGGGACCTTCGCCGCGACGTCGTGCAATCCGCTCACCATGTCGCGCTCACAGGCGACGGCAACGACGGCGCGCGGCCGCCGTTCCCGGATCACTCGCCGCGCCAGCTGCCCGCGCGTCGCGACGAAGACCGGCACGCGATACTGGCCTGCGAGTCCCAGGACGGCGTCGAGGGTCGTGCGCGAGAGGCATCGGGGAATGAGCAGGAGCAATTCACCGGTGTTGACTCGCTGCGCCCGGCGAAGCGCCAGTGCGTTGTACACCTTCACCGCCGCGTTCTCGACGCGGTCGCGCTGGTTGAATCGCGCGGCGATCCGCGAGGTGAGGCGCATCAGCGGCAGCAGCGCACCGCTCTCGGCGAGTGTCCCCGGGAGGAGATTGACCGGCCCAGCGAAGGAGATGGCGAGGAGGAGCCACCATGCGACCGACCCGGCGGCGCCGGCCGCGATGACGATCCATCCGATCTGCGGCACGACCGGCGCGATCGAAGCCAGTCTGGGAGCGAGGAGGTATAGTATCGCCGCCGCGACGACGAAGGCGGTGGCCATCGCGGCGAGGGTCCAGGCGAGAAAGATCCACGCCGGTGCGTCGAAGTTCCCCTGGTTGGGAAGCGGCCGCCCGTCCCATTCGTCCCATTCATGTCCCAGGCGACGGTCGACGTCGATATGAATCAGTTCAGTCTTGGGCGCGGTGGTCACGAAAGGAATCTATCGACCCGGCGGTCCCCGGCTTCATACCCCGGGGCGCCCCGATGACCGGCGCCGGCATCCGGACCGATCTCCCGACCCGCATCCGCTACAGTCAGGGCGCCGGTATCTACCGCATCATCCCGTGGGGCGTCGGCCGGCCGGAATCGATCGACGAACTCCGCGCGCTCCTCGCCTTGGCGCGCCACCACGGCCAGCCGGTGATCCCGAGAGGGGCCGGTTCGGCGATGCCGGGCAATAACGTCGGGCCGGGAGTGATTCTCGACCTCACCGCCCTCGATGCGGGACGATGCGTGGTCGACCCGGATTCCCGCCGGGCGACGCTGTCGCCGTCGATCCCGCTCAGTTCACTCAACCTCGCCGCGCGACGCCACGATCTCATCTTTCCCGTCGATCCTTCCAGCGGTGCGTGGGCTACCCTCGGCGGCATGGTGTCGACCAACGCCGCCGGGCCGCACACCGTTCGCGCCGGATCGGTCCGGAACTGGGTCGAAGAGGTCACGATCGAAACGGCCGACGGCCCGCTGGTGCTGACCCGTGGTGTCGAGCCCGATCCCGGTCATCCGGTCGTGGTACGGTGGCGCGCAGCGGTCGACCCGCTCATCCGGCACCACGCGGCGCGGCTGGAAGCGCGCATTCCCGCGGTGCGGAAGAACAGTGCCGGCTATGGTATTCATTACTATAGTACCTCGGGCGACCTGCTTGATGTCGTGATCGGATCCGAAGGGACGCTGGGCGTCCTGACCGGGATCGTTGTCCGGCTGGTCCCGGTGCAGGCGGATCGCGCGTCGCTACGCGTCGCGGCGCGCGCGCGTGGAGGGCTGCCGCGGGTCATCGAGCGGCTGCGCCAATTCGACCCGGCAACGATGGAATTTCTCGATCAGTCATTTCTCCAGTTCGTTGGGCCGGCAGCATTCGGCGCCGAGGATCCTGGACTCCTCAGCCGCGCCGGCGGCATGCTGCTCGTCGATTTCGAAGGGGACGACGCGGGAGAGGTTGGTCGCCGCGCACACGCGGCAGCGGCGGCAATGCTGGGCGATGCGCTGCACGTGCGTGTCGCCACGGATCCGCGCGAGATCGAGGCAATCTGGGCGGTTCGCCACGCCGCATCGCCGATTCTCGCCGGTCTTTCCGATGGGAGGCGATCGCTGCAGGTAATCGAGGACGGTTGCGTTCCTGTTGCGCGGCTTGCCGAGTATCTCGACGCCATTGATCGGATCACCGCCCTGGAGCAGGTCGACGCCGTGATGTTCGGGCACGCCGGCGACGGGCATGTCCACGTGAACCTCCTCCCCGATCTCAGCCGGGCCGACTGGGTCGACCGCGTGCGGCGGATCTTTGCCGCGGTCAGCCACGCAGTCATCTCGATGGGGGGAACGCCGTCGGGGGAGCACGGGGTCGGGCGGCTGCGTGAAGGGCTCCTCGCCGCATTGTACGGCCCTGAAATGATCGAATGCTTCCGGGCGGTGAAGGCGGCGTTCGATCCCGATGGGCGCTTCAATCCAGGCGTGATTCTTGGCAACGCCGATCCTCTTTCCGACCTCAAGGTTGGTGCCGACGCGGCCGCGGTCCCGGCGGCGATGGACCAGTATCTCACCGCCATCGAGAGTGAGGCGCGGTGGGGCGAAAGCCGCTGGCCGCCCCATTAGTTTTGGCCGATGCGTCTCTATCGCGAGCCTCAGGTCACGCTGATCGGCCGCCCCCAGTTCATCGAGCCCGAGCATCTTCGGGTCGACTGGGTCGAACCCGGCACCGATGGCGAGCGGCTCTCCGAATTCGCCGGGCGGCTCTGCTACATGAGCCAGCGGAATCCCGCCAATCGTTCCACGGCGGACTATCTCTCGAATATCCTCAAGCAGGGCCATGGATCAGTCTTCGAGCACGCGGTCTTCGTGGTGCTGATCGAAGGGGTGTCGCGCTCGCTGACGCACGAACTGGTGCGGCATCGCGCGGGGTTCGGCTATTCGCAGTTGTCACAGCGGTACGTCGACGAGTCCGATGCGGCGTTCGTCGTTCCGCCGGCGATCCAGGGCGACGAGGCCGCCGAGGCGGAATGGCTGCGGCAGATGGAGGCCGCGCAGGCGAGTTACGTCGCGGCAGTGGAGCGGCTGATGGAGCGCTACCACTGGGTGGAGAGCAAGGTGCACCGTCGCAAGATGGCTCGCGAAGCGGCGAGGTCAGTCCTTCCCAATGGTGTCGAGACGAAGATCGTGGTGAGCGGCAACATTCGCGCGTGGCGCACCATGCTCGAACTGCGGCTCGGCGAAGGAGCCGAACGCGAGATCCGGCGGCTTGCGGCGCGGGTACTCGCCGTGCTGCGCGGTGAGGCACCTCGATTCTTTGCGGATTTCGAATTGTACGACGCGGCCGACGGCGAAGAGGCCGCGCGCGTGGTGCACCACAAGATCTGACGGGGGGACCGGCGCTCACCATCGATCGGTGCGTCTGCCGGCAACGGCTGTTCGTCGACCTGTTGCCCCTGGCTCGGGCGCGCGGGTGGGACCTCGACGGGCTGATCGCCGCCACCGGATGCGGCGCCCAGTGCGGTCTGTGCCGGCCGTATCTTCAAGTCATGCTGCGCGACGGTACCACGGCATTTCACGCGATTCTGCCGCCACTCGGTGACGCAGGAGACGGATGACACCTGGAGCCCTGGCGATCCTCACGCTGGTGATGTTCTGGGTTGCGGTCGGCCTCCTCGGTACAGGCCACCGCGACCTCGGACTCCTTGCTGCCGCGGTGTCGAGCTACCTCACACTGGTGATCCTCCGTCGTGGCCGCGAAATGGCCCGCGGGCAGAAGGCGTCGCTCGAGAACGCCCTGGCCGCATCGGCGCGGCGCAATCGCGAGCTCGACCGGTTGCGCGATCTCTCATCGGCGCTGCTGGGCGGCAACGACCTGCCGACATTGAATCGCCAGATCGCGCAGGCCGCGGCCGACCTCCTCGGCGCCGAGGGCGGCGCCATCATGCTGATGGTCGAGGAAGGTCGGTTCGTCCGTGTCGTGGCGGGGGCGGGGCCGCTGCTCTCCGCGGTCGGTTCGCTCGTCCCGGTCGACAAATCGCTTGTCGGCGATGTCATCATGAAGGACGACGCGATCCTGGTCGACGACATGGAGAAGGATCCGCGCAACCATCCACACGAACAATTGACCGGCCGGCTCACCAGCGCCGCGATGGTTCCGCTGCGCTCCGCGGGCCTTGTGGTCGGCGCTGTCTGCGCCTACAACCGCAAGGATCGTCAGCCATTCAACGATTATGACCGACAGCTGCTGCGCACCCTCGGTGACCAGGTCGTCCTGGGGCTCGACCGCACCTCCGCGCTCGAGGAGTTGCGTCGCAACGAACGGATGCTGGCTGCCAAGAACAAGGAGCTGCAGCGCGTCACGCAGCTCAAGAGTGAATTCCTGGCGAACATGTCGCACGAGCTTCGCACGCCGCTCAACGCGGTGATCGGCTTTTCCGATCTGCTGCTCACCGAAGGTTTGGGACCGCTCGAAGGACAGCAGCGCGAATTCCTCGAAGCGATCCTGCGCAACGGACAGCACCTGCTCGGGCTGATCAACGCCGTGCTCGACCTGTCGAAGATCGAGGCGGGGCGCATGATCCTGTCGCTCACGCCGTGCGACGTGCGCGAGGCAATCACCGGCGCCGTGGCCGACACGATGTCGCTGCGCGCGGCGAAGCATCAGGAATGCGCCATCGATCTCGGCGACACCGCGTCGCTCGAGATCCTGGCGGACGGCACCCGGATCCGGCAGGTGCTGTTCAACCTGCTGTCGAACGCCTCGAAGTTCTGCAACGAGGACGGGAAGATCACCGTGTCCGCCGTGCGGACCGTGGCGCCGATGCCGGGATCACTCCCCGCCGCGGGCGGCGGCCTGCCGCGGATGGCGACGCGGGACGTGGTGTGGGTATCGGTCTCTGATACGGGGATCGGGATCAAGGCCGAGGACATGCCGCGCCTCTTCCAGGAATTCTCGCAGGTCGATTCGTCATCATCGCGCGCGGCGCAGGGGAGCGGCCTCGGCCTCGCCCTCTGCAAGCGCTTCGTCGAGATGCACGGCGGGCAGATCGGTGTGGAATCGATTTTCGGGAAGGGAAGCACCTTCTGGTTCATCCTGCCGGTGGACGGGCCACCGAAGGATCGGACGCAGGCAGCGGCCTAGCTCCAGGCCCCAGCGAGTTCCGCGCGCGCTTCCCACGCGGCGACACGCGGCGCGAGGATTCCAGCCGCCAGCCGCGCCACCGCTTCGTCCTCTTCGCGGAACCAGCGCGCCGTTTCACTCGCCAGACAGAGCCAGCCGACGAACTCTCCGCCGACTTCGAGGCGCGCCGCCAGCACCGACCGGATCCGCTCCGCGCCGCGGTGATTGGTCGACGCCGGCCAGACGCGATCAATGTCGTGCAGATCATCGATGCGCAGCAGCTCGCGTGCACCGAGATGGTGGGCCAGCGAATCGATGGCGTCGGAGACTTCCGGATCGACCGTGAACCGCGGCGCGGCGGTCCGATCGAGGCCAAGGAGCGCCCAGCACTCGGGGGCCGGCGCCACGGCGAGGAGTTCGAGGGCGTCGTGCGGCGTCTGATTGGCCAGGGCATCGGAGACCAACTGGACAAGTTCTGCGCCGTCCCTGGCGCGGCTCATCGCCGCGAGGATTCCCTCGGTCACGCCGGCAACGACACCATTCCGATCATCGCCGGCCGGGTTGGGGATGACCCACGGTTGCGCCGCCAGCCGACGGCAGCTTGTGGCGATCTGTGCGGCGATCCGATGCAGGGCGCGGTGATCGGCAAGGGTGTAGGCATCCGGCGCAAAGCTGCCGGCAACGAGAAGGCCGACATCCTGCACTTCGGAGCGAATCGGTACCGCCATGACCGCCCCGTAGCCGCTGCCGGCAATGCGGTCTTCCAGCGCAAAGAGCGCGTCCTGCGCCACCAGCGGCTCGGCCGGCGGGGGGACGAGCCGGTCGGCGGCGAGGGCCGCGGGACCCACCAGAATCGATCCGCCGCGCGATGGGTAGAGCCAGCAGGCGAGGAGGTCGACCGGCATCACCGTGCCGACCGCGCCGCGCAACGCCTCGTGCCAGGTCCCCAGCTCTGCCAGCGATGGCCGCCGCCCCGGCCAGGCCAGGACCGGGACAAAGGTGTCGATCGGCAGAACGGCTTCATCATCCATGGGGTCGACGCAGGTCGCACGGGCTGTGCCACGCCGACGCACCGCGGCAGGGAGGGCGAGTTGATACCAATACCCCCTACTGGTATACTTCATCTCTTCCGGGAGGAATGATGATCGATGTGACGTTGCATATCGAAGGGATGAGCTGCGGACACTGCCTCAATGCGGTCAACGGAGCGCTGAACAGTGTCCCCGGCGTCAGGGTGATCACGGTACAGCAGGGCCGGGCGACGGTGCAGGTGCCGTCGGCCGACGTCACCGGCGCGCTGGTCAAGGCAGTCGAACACGCCGGATACCGCGCCACAGCTGTGGCGGCGGCGTAGCACGCGATGGCCGCGCACACCACGCTCGCCGTCACCGGGATGACGTGCCCGGCCTGTCAGGGCCGGGTGCAGCGTGCGCTCGAGCACGAGCCCGGGGTCGAAGAGGCTGCGGTCAATCTCCTGCTGGGAAATGCGGCGGTCGCCTACGACCCGGCGCGCACCACACCCGGGCGGCTCGTCGCCGCGATCCAGGCGACCGGCTACGGGGCCGAGGTGCCGCACGCGGGCGCGGCAGCACACGACCACGCGCTGATGCACGGAGAAGCGCAGCTGGAGGAGTACACGGCGTTGCGCCGCAAGGCGAGCGTCGCGCTGGTCGCCGGCGCGCTGGCGATGGTCCTCTCGGTGCCGCTGATGACATCGACTTCCGCTCCGTCGATCGATCCATTGATGCATGGCGTGATGGACGGTGTGGCCCGGCTCATTGCCACAGCACTTCCGTTTCTCTTCGCGATGCCGCGCGCCGCAATCGCCTGGTCACTCATGGTGATGACGGCGCTGGTGATCGCGTGGGCTGGTGGCGCGTTCTATCGCCGGGCGTGGTCGGCACTTCGTCACGGTACCGCTGACATGTACACACTCATCGTCCTGGGGACGAGTGCGGCGTTCGGCTATTCAGCGGTCGCCACGATTGCGCCGGAGATCTTCACCCGGCACGGGCTCGCCCCCGATGTGTATTACGAGGCGGTGATCCTCATCGTCGCGTTCATCCTGACGGGGAACGCACTCGAGGCGCGGGCGCGACGCCGGACAACCGACGCGCTTCGCTCGCTCGCGGCCCTGCAGCCGGCGACGGCGCGCGTGCGGCGTGACGGCGTCGATCTCGACGTGTCGATCGATTTGGTGCACCGCGACGACGTGGTCGTGATCCGCCCCGGTGAACGGCTCCCGGTCGATGGGGTGGTGGTTGAGGGCGAGAGCGCGGTTGACGAGTCGATGTTGACCGGCGAGCCGATTCCAGTCGGCAAGCGCGCGGGCGAGAGCGTCACCGGGGGGAGCATCAACGGGACCGGAGCGCTGCTGGTCCGGACATCGCGTGTCGGGGATGATTCGACACTCGCCGCCATCGTCCGGCTGATGCGTGAGGCCCAGCGGTTGCGCGCACCGGTGCAGCTGCTCGCCGACCGGATCAGCGCGGTCTTCGTGCCGGTGATCGTCGGCATCGCGGTACTGACGTTCGTGACATGGGCACTCGTCGCGCATCAGTCGCCGTTGCTGCGCGGCTTTTCCGCCGCCGTTGCCGTGCTGATCATTGCCTGTCCCTGTGCAATGGGGCTGGCTGTTCCGACCGCCATCATGGTCGCGACCGGTCGAGGAGCCTCCGTCGGCGTGCTGGTGAAGCGCGGCGAAGCCTTGCAGCGCGCGGGTGAGGTCGACACCGTCGTGCTCGACAAGACCGGAACGGTCACCGAGGGGCGCCCGGTCGTGCACGAGGTGATCGTGGCGGGCGCCGCGGAACTCGGGGCCGACGAGATCCTCGCGGCAGCGGCCGCGGTCGAATCGTTGTCACAGCACCCCCTCGCCGCAGCGATGATCGCCGAACGCGACCGGAGGAAACTCCGTGTGCTGCATGCCACCGGCTTCGCTTCGCGCAGCGGAATGGGAGCGTCGGGCGAGGTGGAGGGGCGCGTCGTGTCGATCGGCAACGAACGCTATCATGCCGAGCGCGGGACCGATGTCAGATCGCTGGGCGACGCGGCGGATGAGGCGGCACGGGCGGGGCGCACGCCGGTGCTGGTGGCCGTCGACGGACACCCCGCGGGGATCATCGTCGTGAGCGACCCGATCCGCGCCGGCGCGCGCGAAGCGGTTGCGCGTCTTCGGGCGACGCACCTCGGCGTCGTCCTCCTCACCGGCGATCGCCAGGAGGTTGCCGACGCGGTGGCACGCGAGCTGGCGATCGACGGCGTGATCGCGCGGGTCCTCCCGGAGGGGAAGGTCGCGGCGATCGAACGCCTGCAGCACGAGGGGCGTGTCGTGGCGATGGTCGGCGACGGGATCAACGACGCGCCGGCGCTGGCACGCGCCGACGTCGGCATCGCCATGGGCGGGGGAACCGGTGTCGCCGTGGAAGCGGCCGATCTCGCGCTGATGCGTGACGATCTCGGCGCGGTCGCCGATGCGATCATCCTGTCGCGCCGCACCATGCGCGTGATCCGGCAGAACCTTGGGTGGGCGTTCGGGTACAACCTGCTTGCGGTGCCAATTGCCGCCGGCGTGCTCTATCCCGCCACCGGCCTGCTGCTCAGTCCCGTCATCGCGAGCGTAGCCATGGCGTTGAGCAGCGTCAGCGTCGTGGCGAATTCGCTGCGACTCAGATCCGTCGCGCTCCGTTCACCGAGGATGCAATGACCGCTCCCCATCCGACCCACGCCGTGGCACTCCCGACCGACACCAAGGCTGCGCTGGCCAAGCGGCTCCGACGCATCGAAGGTCAGGTGCGCGGCCTGCAGAAGATGGTGGACGATGAGCGCTATTGCGCCGACGTGCTGGTGCAGATCTCATCGGTCCAGGAAGCGCTCCGCGGCGTGGGCCGGGTGCTGTTGCACAATCACCTGACCCACTGCACCACAACGGCGATCAGGTCAGGTGATGAGTCAGAAGCGGCGCGGGTGATCGACGAACTCATCGACCTCTGGGGCCGATGATCACGGCGTCTTCGTCCAGTGCGTGACGGTGTTCCACGATGACGGATCGAAGAGTTTGGGATCGAGCGGCATCCGCGTCTTCCAGTCTGAATACTCCTCGGTCTGTACCGGCGATCCGTTGCGCAGCATCGTCACCTTGGTGGCGAGCCAGCCGCCGCCGGTCGGCTCGATATTGTCGAGATGCACGTCGAGCGGCGGTGCGGTCGGGCTGAACGTGACGAACATCCGCACCAGCACCAGGCGATCCTTGTCGATCCAGAACTGCGGCGACGTCGTATCGGTGGGCGAGCTGGCGCCGACCGCCCACGCCGGGCGCCCCTCCCACGTCACATTGGCAACCTTCGAAAAGTCGATGTGCTCTTCGGCGAGCTGCTTGATCGTCTCGTCGACCGGCTGCAGGTAGACGTTCTCGATCAGCGGGATGAACGCATTCCCGTTGGCATTGCCCGGCTGCGCCACACCCGCGCGAACCGACCAGCTCGAATCGGACGTGTAGAGCACGCCATTGCCGGCTGAGGGTTCGCCGGTGTCGATCCGGAGCTTGGCCCCGCTCGGCGTGGTGAACCACATCGCTTCATACCACGTGGCGACGGTCGGCGCCCCGCCGTTGCGACCGGCTCGGGTGGTTTTCTGGGAAAAGGTGAGAGTGGTGAACCACTTGCCGGCGTATTTGTCGTGCATGCGCTTGAGCACGCCGGCGCCGGCCGTCTGCGCCGGGAGCGTGACGGGAGCGATCGCGACCAGCGCGGCCGGGATGAGACAGGCGCGGAAGTACCGCATCCGGGGACTCCATTTGTTGGAATGGTGGGGTGACAGTTCGACTACGGACGCGCGGCGGTCCCGGTTCCAGCGCCGGCCAGCCGCGAACCACGTCGCTCCAGCCGCGCCATGTCCCGGGTGATGGTCCGCAGCGCGCCGAGCGCCACGACGCCGCCAAGGAGTGCGACGATGGGAAGGAGGATCACCACGCGCACCAGGGAAAAGCGGTCGGAAAGTGATCCGATCAGCGGGAGGGCGATGCCGTCCCCGGCCAGGTGGATGAAAAGGAGATAGGCGCCGACGACGGTCGATCCGATGCTGGCGGGAACCACGTCGAAAATCACGGCCGACATCGGGCCGTTGTACCACGAGAGAAAGAAAAAGGCGATCGTGAATCCCGGCACGAAGAGCTTGAGGTCGTGCAGCGTGAGCACCCAGATCGCCAGCGGCCCGCCGATGATGAATCCGCCCGCAATGGTGATCACGCGTCCCTTGTCTGTGCGGTGACGCAGCCAGTCGGCGATCAATCCTCCGGCGAGCGTGCCGAGCACACCCGCGACGAGTCCCCACGTGCCGAGGAGCTCTGCCGCTGCTGCCGTGGTAAGCCCGAACTTGCGGGTCATGAACGATGGCCCCCAGCCGACCAGCCCGTTGGTACCGAACGAAATCATGGCGCCCGAGAGGAAGACGAAGATCAGCGTCGGTGTGCGGAGTACCAGTCGCGCCGCGCGCGAGAGCTCGTCGACGGCGTCCTCGAGTTCGGAGGTGAACGGCGTTTCATCGCGTCGATCGAGCTGCACCAGCCGCACCCAACGCCAGATCGTCAGCACCGTACCGAGCCCGATCGCGACGGCGAGTACGATCGTGTCGCTCGGTGCTTCGGTCCCGAACCAGTGGGTGAGTCCGACCGCCGCGACGAGTCCGATCGCGGTCAGCACGAGCAGCGGTGCGATCTGCTGCATCAAGCCGAGGGTGCCGAGGCCGAGTTTGCGGGCGAGATTGCGGATGTGATGCGGCGCTTCCTTGCGGGCCGGATCGACCAGCCCCATGACCAGCGCGGCACACGCGAACCCCGGAATGCCGACCGCCATCAGTGCGACGCGCCAGCCGTAGATCCCTTCGAGGTAACCACCCAGCAGGATGCCGAGGACGCCGCCGATCGGAATCCCGGCGTTGAGGATTCCCATGGCAAAGGCACGATTGCGTCCCGGGAAATAGTCGGCGACCATCGACGTCGACGCCGGCGCGTACGCCGCTTCACCGATGCCGACCAGCGCCCGGCAGGCGAAGAGTTCAGTGAAGCCGCGCACCAGTCCGCCGAGCGAGGTGAATGCGCTGAACAGTGCGGTTCCCGCGGCGATCACCGTCTTGCGGCTCTTGAGGTCGCCGATCACCCCGAACGGGAGCGCGGCCACCGAGAAGACGAGGATGTAGGCGGCGCCGAGCCAGCCGAGCTGCGTGTCGTTGAGCGAGAGGTCGCGCTTGATCGGCTCGAACAGCGCGAAGATGATGTTGCGGTCGAGGTAGTTGAGCAGGTTGATGAACGCGAGGAGCGCGAGCGCCCCCGTGGCGCGCCACTGACGTTGAGCGACCGTCGCGGCGTGCACGCGCTAGAGCCCGACCTTGGCGATGCCCAGGCGTTTCCGGCTTTCCATCAGGATCTTGACGACGGTCTCCGGGCGGTCGGTGACGTGCAGCAGCTTGTCATCGCCGGGCGAGATCATCCCCTCATCGAGCAGGGTATCCTTGATCCACGCCATCATCCCCGACCAGTACGCCTTGCCGAAGAGGACGACCGGAAAGTCGGTGAGCTTGTCGGTCTGCATCAGTGTCAGCGCTTCGAAGAGCTCGTCGAGTGTCCCGTAGCCGCCGGGAAAGACCGCGAAGCCGATCGCGTACTTGACGAACATCGTCTTGCGAACGAAGAAGTACTTGAAGTCGAGTGAGCGCGTGAGATACTGATTGGGGCGCTGCTCATGCGGCAGCTCGATATTGCATCCGATCGAAAGGCCGCCGGCTTCGTACGCGCCCTTGTTGGCGGCTTCCATGATCCCCGGACCGCCGCCGGTGATGACCGGCACGCCTGCCTTGGCAAAGAGCTGCGCGGTCCGTTCGGCGGCCTTGTAGTACCGATCGCCGGGCTTGGTTCGCGCCGATCCGAAGAAGGAGACGCCGCCGGCGACATCCTGCAGGTTGTCGAAGCCCCAGACGAATTCTCCCTGGATGCTGAGGACGCGCCACGAATCCGACGTGCGGCGCAGGCGGAGAATGTCTTCCGCCACCGGGACGTTGAGCAGCTGCTCGTCTTCGGTGGGACGCGACTTGCGAGTGGTCTTGGGCGGAGGTGCCGTCTTCGTCTTCCGTTCACGCATCCAGCAGGACCTCGAGGAGGGCGCGGTGATCATCCGCGACGTTGTAGAAATAGGGTGAGACGCGCACATGTCCCGGGCGCGAATCGACGATGAATCCCGCTGCGGCGAGTCGCGCCACATCGGCGCGCGGGTCGTCCCGCGGCAGCATCACGATGGCGCTGCGATCGGCAGCAGATGCCGCAACGCGCGGTGACAGGCCGCGACTGCGGGCGTCGGCGATGAGGTCTTCCGTGAGCGCAGCGGTGGCGCTTCGAATCGTTGCGACACCGGCACCCTCCACCAGATCGAGCCCGCCAAGCTGGGCGTGCACCGACGGAAGCGCGGGCGTCCCGGTCTCGAAGCGCCGGGCGTCGTCGTGCGCCACGAAGGTCGTCGGATCGAAGGCAAACTGGTCGCGGTGGGCGAACCATCCCGATGCCTGGGGAATCACGGCCGCCGTACTCTCCGGCCTGGCATACATGAAGGTGATCCCCGGTCCGCCGAGGAGCCACTTGAGGCCGCCAGCGAGATAGAAATCGACATCCAGCGCCTGCACGTCCACGGGGATCTGTCCCGCAGCCTGGTAGCCGTCGATCAGGGTGAGCGCTCCAGCGCGCCGGGCCAGCTGCGCAATCGTTGCGACATCCTGGATGGCGCCCGACGCATAATAGACGTGGCTCGTGGCGACGAGCGCCGTATCACCGTCGATCGCTCGTTCGAACGCCTCGACCGGCACGGTGACGCCGTCGGGCGATTCGAGGAAGACGACCTCGGTGTCGCGCGGCAACCACTGATAGGGGAGCGTCGGAAAATCGATCGACGTGGTCACGATGCGGCGGCGTCGCGTGGTGTCGAGTCCGCTGCCGATCACGCCGAGGATGCTGGAGATCGAAGGGTGCAACGCGATCTCGCTGCTCCGGGCATTGATCAACGCACCGTATCGGATTCGCAGCTCTTCGAGTGCGTTCCACCACACATCGTACCAGTTGGCAGCACCGCGGGCGGCCCACTGATCGAGGAAGGTGTCGACCCGTTGTCGCGCGCGGCGGGAGAGGGCGCCGAGTGAGCAGGAATTGAGATAGATGGTGTGCTCGAACACCGGAAACTCGGCGCGCCAGTGTGCAAGCGGGTTGGCGACCGGGTGTGGCGCGGCGACAGGCATGGAGCGCAATCTACGGACACCGGCCTCCAGTCGCGATCCGGCCGGTCACGTCGGAACTGTTGGCGGAGCCGGCAGGCCCCCGGTGTGATCGCGCGACTCGGTGGCGAGCAGTCGGGCGCCGCTCTACGTTCCACCCGTGTCGAGCACCCCTGACCTGCGCCTGTCGCGCTCCTGGACCGAACTCACCGTGCAGCTTGCCGGTCGCGCAGTGGTCTCGCCGCGGCTCGCCATCGACCTCGTCCGGACGGCATGGGCGTTTCGCCGGAAGCGATGGTGGCAAATGGCGCCGTTCCTCCCCGTGCCCGACCGCACCTACCTGCGCTGGCGGATGTACACCGCGTACGGTGACGAGGATGCCGTGCCCCCCGCGGGGGATGTCGTGCGTTTCGCCCGGTGGCGCCGTACCACGATGAGGGTGTGATGGCCGACCAACCGCACCTCGTGATCCTCGGCGGCGGCTTTGCCGGCCTGTACATGGCGAAGGCACTCCGCCGCGCGCCAATCCGGATCACGCTGATCGACCGGCGAAATCATCACCTCTTTCAGCCAATGCTGTACCAGGTCGCGACCGCCGCGCTCAATCCATCGGATATCGCGTCACCGATCCGGTCAATCCTTCGCCGGCAGCGCAACGTGGAAGTGCTCCTCGGCGAGGCGGTCCGCGTCGACACCGCCAGTCGTGTCGTGCACCTCGCCGACGGGGCCGACATCACATACGACTATTGCGCCATCGCCACCGGAGCGCGGCACTCCTATTTCGGCCATCCTGAATGGGCGGCGCTCGCGCCGGGGCTCAAGAATCTCGAGGACGCGCTCGAGATCCGCCGCCGGATCCTCGTCGCGTTCGAGCGCGCCGAACGGGAAGCTGATCCGGCGAAGCGGCACCATCTGCTGACGTTCGTGATCGTCGGCGGCGGACCGAGCGGCGTCGAAGTTGCCGGCGCCGTCGCGGAAATCCGTCGCTACGCGCTGGCTCGCGACTTCCGGCACATCGATTCGCGCGAGGCGACTGTCGTGCTTCTCGAAGGTGGGCCGCGCCTCCTGACGGCATATCCGCCCGCATTGTCGGAGCGTGCCAAGACTGATCTCCGCAAGCTCGGCGTCGAGGTGCGAGAGAACACGTTCGTCACGTCGATCACCCCCGAAGCCGTGGAAGCCGCGGGGTGGCGCATTCCCACCACCACGGTGATCTGGGCCGCGGGGAACCAGGCGAGTTCACTGCTCAAGACGCTCGATGTTCCGCTCGATAAACAAGGACGCGTCGTTGTCGGCGCGGATTGTTCCATCCCCGGTCATCCCGAAGTGTTCGTCCTGGGCGATGCTGCAGCCTGTCGCGATCGAGGCGAGGGTGCGCCGGTGCCTGCGGTGTGCCCCGCCGCGATCCAGATGGGTGACTACGCCGCGCGCGCGGTCCGCGACACGATCGCCGGGCGGCCGCGGATGCCGTTCCACTATCGCAACAAGGGTGAGCTCGCAGTGATCGGGCGCGGCGACGCCGTCGCGAATCTGCCGGGGATCAAGTTCGGCGGCTTCTTCGCGTGGTTGATCTGGATCTTCCTCCATATCGCCTATCTGATCGGATTCCGGAATCGCGTCCTGGTGCTGGTGGAGTGGGCGTGGTCGTATTTCACCTATGCGCGCGGCGCACGATTGATCACCGGCAACGTGGCGCCAACCGCTCCCGCGCACCCGTCCTCCACGTGACGATGGTGACCACCGCGGAGATCAAGGCAGAAGCGTCGCGGATCGGCTTCGTTGCGTGCGGCGTCACGGCGCTCGATGCCAACCGTCACGGCGCCGAGCTCGATCGCTGGCTGGCAAATGGATACGGTGGCACGATGCGATATCTTCACCGCCAGGCGAAGAAGCGGAAGAATCCATCGTCGATCACGCCGGGCGCGCGTACGGCGGTGATGGTGCTCGACAACTATGCGCCGCGTCCCGATGAGCGCCCCGCCGCCAATGACACCTTCAAGATTGCGGCGTACGCGCGCGGGATGGACTATCACATTGTCACGCTGGGCCGACTGCATATCCTGACCGAATGGCTCAAGGCGCGCGGCGCCGCGATTGCGCACGGCTGGGTCGATGACGGACCGGTTCCCGATCGGGAGCTTGCGGAGCGCGCGGGGCTCGGCTGGATCGGCAAGAACGCCATGCTGATCAATCCCAAGGCCGGATCGTACACCTTCATCGGGTCGGTGTTCACCGACCTTGAGCTCGAACCCGACACCGCGCTGCAGACGGATCTCTGCGGGTCGTGTACTCGCTGTCTCGACGCCTGTCCCACGCAGGCGTTCGTCGAGGAACGGATCCTCGACGCCAACCGATGCCTGTCCTATCTCACCATCGAATATCGCCGTGAGGCGCCGGCGGAATTGATGGAACAGGCAGATGGCTGGGCGTTCGGCTGCGACATCTGCAACGACGTCTGCCCGTGGAATGTGAAGTTCGCGACACCGACGACCGTGCCCGAGTTCGAGCGTCGTCCCGACCCGGACCGGCGCGACGCGGACCTCTTCGAGCGAATGGACGACGCCGAGTTCACCCGGCGCTTCGCGGACACGCCGCTGATGCGGACCGGCCTCGCCGGGATGCGACGCAACCTGCGGGCAATTCACCCTCAACGTGCTGGTGCAATCAAGCGATGACAGTGGCCATGCGAAGTGTTGCCGTGTTCGTGACCGATGTGGAGCGGGCGCGCATCTTCTACGAGGACCAGCTCGGACTTCCGGTGCACACGGCCGGATCGTTCGGCTTCGAATTCTTCGATCAGTCTCCCCACCTCGGCGTCCATCCGGCAGCACACCCCGACTCAAGGGCACTGGTCGGCCGCCACACCGGCGTGACGCTCCAGGTCGACGGTCTGCTCAACCTCTGCTCGACACTCGGCGAACATGGCGTGCGCTTTGTCGCCGAGCCGACGCAACAGGAGTTCGGCATCATGGCACTTGTCGCCGATCCCGACGGCAACATCCTCGCGCTGTGGGAAGACAACACGCAGGCCGGTGAGGAGCCGCAATGAGCCTCCCGCGCGGGTTCGCGAGCGACAATACCGCGCCGGTGCATCCGGCCGTGTTCGACTGGCTGGCGCGCGTCAATCACGACCCCGCGCCCGCCTATGGTGATGATAAATACAGTGAGCAGGTGCGCGCCTGGTTCGTGGATCAGTTCGGACCGACGGCGGCGTCCTTCCTGGTCTGGAATGGCACCGGTGCCAACGTCGTGGCACTTCGCGCCATCACGCGGCCATGGCACGCCGTTCTCTGCTCCGAGCAGGCGCACGTGAACGTCGACGAGTGCGGCGCGCCCGAACTGCTTACCGGATGCAAGATGATCGGCCTGCCATCCGCCGATGCCAAGATCACGCCGGATCAGATCCGCCGCGCCGTTCACCGCCTCGGCGACGAACACGCCTCGCAGCCCCATGTCGTGGCACTGGCGCAGCCGACCGAGTACGGCACGGTGTACACCCGCGATGAGGTGCTCGCGATTGCCGCCGCGGCGCACCAGCTCGGGCTGCGCGTCTTCATGGATGGCGCGCGGATCGCCAGTGCAGCAGCGTCGCTGGGATTGCCGCTGCGCGCATTCACCGTCGACGCGGGGATCGATGCGCTGGCGTTCGGCGCGACCAAGAACGGTGCGATGGGGGCGGAAGCGGTCGTCATGTTCAATCATCAGCATCCCGACGAACTCAAATTCCTCCGCAAGCAGTCGGCGCAGCTGTCGTCGAAGGGCCGCTACCTCGCGGCACAGTTCCTGGCGCTCGCCGAGGGCGATCTCTGGCTCGCGAACGCAACCAACGCCAATGCCATGGCGCAGCGGCTTGCGGCGGCGGTCCGGGAGATTCCGGGAATCCGCATCACGCAGCGCGTCGAGGCGAGCGCGGTCTTCGCGGTGCTGCCTCGCGCCGTGACGCTGGAGCTCCAGCGCGATTTCAATTTCTACATGTGGAACGATGCACTCGACGAAGTCCGCTGGATGACCAACTGGGCGACCTCGGCGGACGACGTCGACGAATTTGCTGCAGCGATCAGGCGGGCGATGAACGTGTAGCGGTGGATCGAAACGCCGCCGCCATCAGGGCAATCCCCTCCACCAGCCGCGGTCCCGGACGGCTGGTGTACGCGTTTCCATCGATCACGATCGTCGGACGGGTGCGAAGCCACTCGCGCGCGCGTTGATCGGCGAGCGAGTCAAGCTCCCGGCGAGCTCGCGCTTCGTCGAAGCCGCAGAGCGCGATGACAATCGCATCCGGGTCGAGCGCCATCACGTCGTCCCAGCGGCGGATGGTGGAGTGATCGCCCGGCTGCGCGCCGACGTCGATCCCGCCTGCGGCAGCGACCATCTCCGGAACCCAGTGCCCGGCCAGAAAAAGTGGATCGAGCCATTCGATCACGACGACGCGCGGCCGGCGGGCGACAGCGGCTGACGACAGTTCGCGAACGCGACGGTCGAGTTCAGCCGCCACCGCGTCAGCCGCTCCCTCCCGTCCAATGGCCCGGCCGATTGCACGGATGTCATTCCAGACACCGCCAAGCGTCGTCCCGGACAGCACCAGCACCTCCGGCGGTTCGGCCATGACTCGCGCGAGACGGACCGCCTCGCCATCCGCGACCGCGCAGACGTCGCAGAGCTGCTGCGTGATGATCAGATCGGGCCTGATCGCCGCCAGCAGATCGGCATCGATCCCGATCACCGCCTTCCCGGCGGCAACCGCCTCCCGAACGGCGCGATCGATGGCAGCCGAGGACTGCGTCGCGTCAATCGGCGTGACGGTCACGCGCGGCAGCGTCCTCACGTCGGGCGGCCAATCGCACTCGTGCGACACGGCCGCGAGCAGTCCCGCGCCGCCGATCGCGGCCACCATCTCCGTGGCGCCCGGAAGGAGCGAGACGATTACCTTGCGCGCCATGCGCCGGCCGCAGCTTTCGGTTTATTCAATCGGCTTTCTCGCGCTCTTCGCCATCATCTCGGTCCTGGTGGTGAGCGGAACGACGCGCCTCTGGGACAATCAGGCACTCCTGGCCGTCGCGACACTCCGCGACCCGGCCCGCACTCGCATCATGCGCTGGCTCTCGGATCTCGGCAACTGGCAATGGGAAGTGCCGCTCGCGTTCGGCATCGCCATGGCGCTGGGCCTTCGCTCGAAAAGGAACGCTGCGCGACGATTTCTCGCGATCGGCGTGTCGGGCGAACTCCTCTACGCGGCCAGCAAGTTCCTCTTCCATCGGCCCCGGCCAACGATCATCCCGCACCTGGGGCAGGCCGGCTGGTATTCCTACCCATCGGGCCATGCGATGCTCGCGGTGATTCTGTGGGGGTATGGGCTGGCGGAACTCGCCACGATCGTCGACTGGCGCGGGGGCAAGATGGTAATGTGGCTTCTCGCCGTTGTCCTGCCGTGCGCCATCGCCTCGTCGCGCGTCTATCTCGGCGTACACTACCCGAGCGACGTGCTCGGTGCGCTCTGTCTCGGCGTGGCGTGGGTCCTGCTCTGGTCGGCACCGCCATCGGAATCGCCCAGCCAGCTGGAGACTTCGGCCGCACCCTCGATCAAGTAGCCGATCCGATCCGAAAGCTCGCGCGCCGCGTCGAGGTCGGCAGTGAGCGACGAGGCCGCGGTGTGATCGGTCGTCATCCGCAGCAGCCCGAGGCGCAACGTCTCGATCGCCGCCACCGCGCGTTGCAGACGATCGGCCCACGCCGGATCATCGCCGTGCGCGAGATGGGTGCGGGCCCGTGCCGCAGCGTCCTCGAGCCGCGCGACAACATTCGGGAGGTCCGACAGGACGTTGCGGTCGGCCTGCGGCAACGCACCGAACAAGGTCGCGGTGATGTCGCCAAGGGCTGTCTCGGTCTTGCGCCAGCCGGTCCAGCGCCGCACGACGCGCTGCTTGAGCCCGGCCGACGCCACGCGCCCGGCGAGGTCACCAAGCGGCGAATTCCAGAACCAGAGTCGCACCCTCGCGAAGTGATCGCGGATCCCGACGCGCCGGCCGGGAAAGACCAGTCCGAAGAGTGCGCCCCCTATCGTTGCCGTGGTGAACGCCGCGAAGAGCGCGAAGAAGTCGCGCGACATCGGCCCGCCGGTGCTGATGAAGACGCCGCCGAACAACGACGCGACCGCGCCACAGAATGCGAAGTACGTGAGCACGCGGATCAATCGCGCCAGCGGGTGCACCGGGCGCGACGCCTCGTAGCGTAGCTCCTCTTCGCGACGCTCCAGCGCCACGAGCGTGCCGTGGCGGAGATCATCGAGCGTGGCGCCGGCTTCGATCGCCTTGCGCGTTTCGCTCAGCCGCCACAGCGCGTGCGCGATCCACGGGGCCACCGTTGCCGCGGCGCACATCGCCATGAAGGCGACTGCCTGCCACGGCCAGAGTCCGGTGAGGAGCGCTCCCACCAACGCCATCGTGCCGACGCCATAGAAGAAGCACGACCAGATGACATAGATCCCCTTGAGCTCGCGACCGCGCTCCACCCAGACGCGCACCGGGACCGAGAGTTCTCCACTGGTCGTGATCGACGCGCCGAGCGCTTCGGCAAACGCTTCCGCCGAGTCGAAGCGGAGGTCGGGACTCTTCTCGAGCGCGCGATCGATCGCGTTGGCGAAGATCGACGGCGTGCCCGGGGCCGCCTCGATCAGCGGCGTCGCGCGCCGGGTGATATGCTGCGCCAGGAGCTGCTGGATATCGCCTTCAAATGGCGGCCGCCCCACGATACAGTGATATCCGACGGCGCCGAGGGCATAGAGATCGCTCCGGCCGTCGACCTCTTCGCCTGCGGCCTGTTCCGGCGCGACGTATTCCGGCGTGCCGACCACCGGGTGCCGGAGGCCGTCGCCCGCTCCCATCAGTCGCGCGATGCCGAAATCGGTGACGACAGCGCGATCACTTCCCGCCTCGAGGAGGATGTTGTCGGGTTTGACGTCACGGTGGATCACATGCTGCGCGTGGGCGTAGGCAAGCGCGTAGGCGGTGTCCCGCAGGACCCTCGTGGTAGTGACATGTCCGAGATTTCCGACGCGACGCAGTCGCTCCCCGAGCGTCTCGCCTTCGACGTACCGCATGGCGTAAAAGACGAACGGTCCCGCCTCCTCGACGGCGTGGATCGGGACGATGTTGGGATGGGCAAGGCGCGCCGCCATTCGCGCCTCGTCGAGGAAACGCTGGCGAAGGTCGACGCGAGAGGCACGTTCCGGCGGCAGGAGCTTGAGCGCCACTGGCCGATCGAGGCGGACGTCGCGGGCGAGATAGACGATGCCCATCCCGCCGCGGCCGATTTCGCGCTCAAGTGAATAGCGCCCGGCGAGCGCCTCCTGCAAGGCGAGAAAGACGGCGTCGGGGCGAGAGGTAGGGTCGGGCATCGGTGCTGTAGAATACCTAACGTCAACAGCCGGTCGCAGATTCGCGGCCGGCTGTCCGTTGACTCACTCCCCGGCGGTCGCCGGAGTGCCGCTACTTGTTGCTGACGTTCGGTCCGCCGAGTTCGCCGTCGTCACCGAGATCGGCCGGGACCACGACGCCATGGGCGCCGAGCTTCCGGAAGAGATCCCATTGCGCTGCCTTGGCTGCCGACTCGGCGCCACCGTTGTACATCGCGGCGATGATCAGCGTCCCGTCGTTGCGACCGAGGTATCCCACCAGCGTCGAGACGTTGGTCAGCGTGCCGGTCTTGGCGCGGACCACGCCCGCTTCCGGCAACCCGCTGGCGAGCCGGCGCAGCGTACCGAAGCCGTTTGCGGGGAAGAGCATCGGGAAGTTTCGCCCGGCCGCTGTCTGCGGGATCTTCGCGAGGTACGTGGTGAAGACGATCGGCGCCACGCGATCCTCTTCCGAAAGGCCGCTGCCATCCACCATGTGCACGCCATCGAGCCCGGTCACCTTGCGCACGAAGTCGGTGAGCTGACTCGCGGGCGTCGTATTGCTGCCGCCCCAGAGGAGCATCATCTCGGCGCCGATGTTGAGCGAGCGGGTGTTGACCTCGTGCGCGATCGAATCGAACGTCGCCGACGCGACCTCGGCGAGGACGCGCTTGTTGGCCATCCCGGGCGCCGAGATTCCCGACGCACGGGTCCACTGAATCCCGGCCGCAGACGTGGCGTGCTGCCAGACCGCTTCGAGAACGGCGGTCGGATCGGTCGACACCGCTTCAAAACGCCGGGCGCGGCCGTGCAATCCGATCTTGCCGCTCACCACCCAGTGGCCATCCTTGCCGGCCGAGAAGTGCAGGCCGGTGCCGCGACCCGCCACGGTCTTCGCCGCCATCTCGACCAGTGATCCGACGCCACTCGGTGCATCACCGATGACGACCGGGCGCGCACCAAGCTTGGCGCCGGGACCGACGGTCACCGAGACGACATTTTCGTTGAGCGTGATCGGACCGATCGGCGGTGCGTAGATCCGGCCGCGGAAACGGTCGGACCAGACCGCGGGATAAATCGAGCGCGGCGCACCGACGGTCGTCGCCGAGCTGGTCGTGACGTCGAGCGGCCCGACAAGACGGCGAATACCGATTGCAGCGAGCTGCTGGGCAAGCTGTTCCAGGGTCGGCCCGGCGCGGTCCGCGCGCTCGAGGGTCGGATCGCCGTTCATCTCCAGCGCCCACCGCCCCACCCAGGTTCCGCTTGCCGAATCGACGTGTCCCGACCCGATCACCCGGGTGGCGCGGCGTGCATCGCCGCCGACCTCGGTCCGCGTGAATCCCGTGGTGAGCACCTTCGCGGTCGACGCCGGGATCATCGGCGTGTCGGCGTTCATTTGCCAGAGGACCTTGCCGGTCTGATCGGCAATGACGATGCCCCACGTCCCCGGCGCGCGGTGCGACGCCCGGGTCCACCAGGCGTTCATCACCGGCGTCACATCGGCCGCGGTCGTCTGCGCCTGCAGTCGCGGAGCATGCGCCGCGGCCGGGACGGCGACGAGGAGGGCGGTGATGGCGGCGCGACAGGACATCGGAATCCGTGGTGAGTGGTCCATTGGCATTAGAACAAGACGATTTCGACCGCTGTTCCTAGACCTATTTCAAATGCAACTTCGCGATCGTCTGGAGCTGCATGTTGCTGGTGCCTTCGTAAATCACGCCGATCTTGGCGTCGCGGTAGAACTTTTCTACTGGATATTCGCGGCTGTAACCGTAACCGCCGAAAAGCTCTACGGCCTGACCTGCGATCCGGTTGGCGGTCACTGATGAGAAGAGTTTCGCCATCGCCGCCTCCCGGGTGAAGGGAAGGCCGGCATCCTTGAGCCGAGCGGCGTTGTAGACCATCAGGCGGGCGGCCTCGAGGTCGGTCGCCATCTGGGCCACCTGGAACTGCACACCTTGAAACTCTGCAAGTGTCTTGCCGAACTGCTTCCGCTCCCGGATGTATCGCAAGGCCGCATCGAGCGCGCCCTGCGCGACGCCGACCATCTGCGCCCCGATCCCGATCCGCCCTTCGTTGAGCGTCTCGATCGAGATCTTGTACCCCTGGCCGACCGGGCCCAGGACGTTGGCTGCTGGGACGCGGCAGTTTTCGAGGATCAGCTCCACCGTGCTCGATGCCCGGATACCGAGTTTCTTCTCGCGCTTGCCGACGGAGAAGCCGGGAAACTCGCGCTCGACCAGGAAGGCCGTGATCCCCTTGTACCCCTTGGACGGATCGACGTTGGCGAAGACGATGAAGATGCCGGCCTCCGCGCCGCTGGTGATCCAGAACTTCCGGCCGGTCAGGAGCCAGTCATTGCCCTCTTGCGTTGCGCGACATTCAAGGGCGAACGCGTCAGATCCCGACGCCGGCTCGGAGAGCGCGAAGGCGCCGAGCAGGTCGGTGGTAAGGCGCGGGAAGTAGCGCGCCTTCTGCTCGTCATTCCCCCAGCGGATCAGCGCGTTGTTGAAGAGCGTGTTGTGGACGTCAACATAGATCGCCGCCGACGCGTCGACGCGGGCAAGTTCCTCGATCGCGAGCATGGCGAGGAAGATCGTCGCGCCCGCGCCGCCGTATTGCTCCGGGATCTCGATCCCCATCAGGCCGAGCTCGAAGAACTTGGTGATCAGGTCGGGGCGCATCTGCGACGCTTCATCCATCTCGTGGACGTGCGGTGCCACCTCGGTTTCTGCGAATTCACGCACCGTCTGGCGGAAGAGTTCCTCTTCCTCGGAGAGGACGGAGAGTGGCGTGGCGGCGGCGGCGACGGTCATCGAGCGACTCAGCTGTGGGAGAACGGAAAAGATAAAAGAGAACCGGGGCGAGAGAAGGGAACGGGTGGTACGCGTCGAGCTACTGCAGCACCTCCAGGGCGACGTCCACCTTCCCGAGCGGGGCCGATACCTGCACACCAGCCATCTGCCCGCGGATCGCGGCCAGCATCTCTCGCGCAATGGCAATCCCCTCGGCCAATGCTGCGTCCTTGCCGCGTTCGCTGGCGGTTCGCATCCGGTGCAGCGTGCTCGCCGGCACGGTGACCCCGGGGACTTCGTTCGCGAGGAATTCCGCGTTGCGCAGCGACACCAGCGGCCAGATCCCGGCGATAATCGGAATCCGGAACGCGGCAGCTCGCTCGAGGAACCGCTCCAGCTGCGCCTGGTCGAAGACGGGCTGCGTCATCGCGAAGCGCGCCCCCGCTTCGACCTTCCACGCGAAGCGGCGCAGTTCCCGATCGAGGTCGACCGCCGCCGGATTCACGCCCACGCCGGGGACAAAGCGCGTTGGTGCGCCGATCGGATTGCCGCCCGGATCGAGGCCGCGGTTCAGCCGCGATACCAGGTTGGTCAGGCCGATCGAATCGATGTCGAAGACCGCGGTGGCATCGGGATACGGCCCCATCTTGGGCGGATCGCCGGTCACGATCAGGAGGTTGCGCAGTCCCGCCGCTGACGCGCCCAGAAGATCGGAGAGCATGCCGAGGAGGTTGCGGTCCCGGCAGGCGTAGTGAACCACCGCTTCGAGACCGACATCGCGCTCGATCAGCAATCCGGAGATCAGCGCCCCCTGCCGGCTTTGTGCCCGCGGGCCGTCGGGAATGTTGACCGCATCGATCCCCGCCGCCTTGAGCGCCCGTGCCTGAGCCAGCATCGGCCCGGGATCGACGCCGCGCGGGGGCACCACTTCCACCGTGGTGATCCACGAACCGGTCGCCAGCTTGGCGCCGAAGTTCGATCGCTGGTCGAGTGCGACTTCGGAGGTCCCCTGCGCCGTGCCGGCCACGGCAGAGACCGGTATTGTCGTCGACGGAGTTCGTGGCTGGGTACTCCGCACGAACGATCGGATCGCGCGCACGTGCGACGGCGTGGTCCCGCAGCATCCGCCGACAAATCGCACGCCGAGTTCAACCATTCGGCGCGCGTACTCGGCGACGTACTCCGGCGAGGCCATGTAGATCTTGCGGTCGGCGACATCGCGCGGCAGTCCGGCGTTCGGTTGCGCCGATACCGGGACGCTCACCACGCGCACCAAACGCTCGGCGGTCTCGAGCACCACCTGCGGGCCGATCGAACAGTTGACCCCGATCACGTCGGCGCCGGCACCCTCCAGCGCCGGACCGAACGCCTCGGGGGCGGTACCATACGCGGTGCGTCCATCGAGGCCAACCGTCACCTGCGCGATGATCGCGAGGTCGCTCCGGTCGCGCACCGCGCGGATGGCGGCTTCGAGTTCGGCCACATCGGAGAACGTTTCCAGGCAGAATCCGTCGACGCCGCCGGCAAGCAGGCCGTCGATCTGCCGCCCGAACATCGCAGCCGCTTCGTCACGCCCCAGTTCGCCGAACGGTTCCAGCCGGACACCGAGGGGACCGATCGCTCCGACGATGGTGCAGGAGGAATCGACCGCACCGCGGGCGAGACGCGCCGCCGCCGCGTTGAGTGATTCGACGTCGGCGCCGAGCCCGTACTGTGCGAGCTTGGCCGGATTGGCGCCGAAGGTGTTGGTCTCGATGATTTCCGCGCCGGCGTCGGCGTACGCCGCGTGGACGCTCGCGACGACATCCGGCGCCTTCGTCACCAGCTCGTCGAAGCAGGCGTTGAGGAAAACTCCCTTGTCGTACAGCATCGTCCCCATCGCGCCGTCGATGAGATGGACGCGGCGGTCGGCGATCAACTCGCGGAGCGTGGTCATCGCCCCGCCCGCGCGTAGCCGAGGACCGGCGAGAGCCACCGTTCGGCGGTGGCAAGGTCCCACCCTTTGCGGCGCGCATAATCCTCGACCTGGTCGCGGCCGATCCGGCCGACGCCGAAGTACCGCGCGTCCGGCCGCCAGAAATACCAGCCGCTCACCGACGCCCCCGGCCACATCGCGAACGATTCCGTCAGCGTGATCCCGGTGGTGCGTTCGAGGTCGAGGAGCGCGCGGATGGTTTCCTTTTCGGTGTGATCAGGCGTCGCGGGATACCCGGGGGCAGGGCGGATCCCCTGATAGCGTTCGTGGATCAGCGCATCGTTGTCGAGGCATTCGTCGGGCGCGTATCCCCAGTGCGTCCGGCGGACCTCTTCGTGAAGCCGTTCGGCGAAGGCCTCCGCGAGCCGGTCGGCGAGTGCCGACAGGATGATCGCGCGATAATCGTCGTGCTGACGTTTGGCGGCGTCGGTCAGCTCGGTGAGTCCGTGCCCCGTGGTCACGGCAAATGCGCCGACATAGTCTGCGACCCCGGAGGCCACCGGTGCCACAAAATCGGCGAGCGCGATGGACGGACGGTTGTCCTTGCGCTGCGCCTGCTGGCGAAGGGTGTGCACCCTCGCCCGTTCGGTGTCGCGACTATCGTCCTGGTACAGGATGATGTCGTCGCCCCACGCGTTCGCCGGCCAGAACCCGACGACACCGCGCGCGACCAGCGTGCCACGCGCTTCGACCTCGTCCAGGATCCGCGATGCATCGGCAAAGAGGTCGCTCGCCGCGCGACCGTGGTCGGGATGCGTGAGAATCGCCGGATACGCGCCGGGCATCTCCCACGCCTGGAAGAACGGCGTCCAGTCGATGCGGCGCCGCAGATCGGCGAGCGGCCACCGGTCGAACGCGCGGATCCCGACAACACTCGGCACCGGCGGCGGAATCGTGAGATCCACGGGGAAGGCGTTGCGGCGGGCGGCCTCAATCGTCAGCAGCGTTCCTTCGTGCTCACCCGCCCGTGCCGCGCGAATCCCCGCATACTCCGCGGCAACCGACGCGGCAAAGGCCGGACGTTGCGCCGGATCGCGGAGTGCATTCGCCACGGGGACCGCGCGCGACGCATCGAGGACGTGCACCACCGGCCCGGTGTACGCCGGTGCGATGCGCAGCGCAGTGTGGGTGCGGGATGTGGTCGCACCACCGATCAGGATCGGGACGTCGAACCGCTCACGCTCGAATTCCGACGCCACGAACGCCATCTCGTCGAGCGACGGCGTGATCAGCCCCGATAATCCCACCATGTCGACCTGCTCGCGGCGCGCCGTTTCGATGATCGTTGCCGCGGAGACCATCACGCCGAGATCGATGACTTCCCATTCGTTGCACTGCAACACCACGCCGACGATGTTCTTGCCGATGTCGTGTACGTCGCCCTTTACCGTGGCGAGGAGGATCCGGCCGCTGCGGCGCGGCGACCCACCGCCACGCTGCGCCTCGAGGAACGGAATCAGGTAGGCGACCGCGCGCTTCATCACGCGCGCACTCTTCACCACCTGGGGAAGAAACATCTTCCCGGCCGCAAACAGATCGCCGACGATGTTCATCCCCGCCATCAGCGGCCCTTCGATCACGTCGAGTGGTCGCGCCGCGAGCTGCCGCGCTTCTTCGGTGTCGGCTTCAATGAACTCGACGATGCCATGCACCAGCGCGTGGGATAGTCGTTCGGAAGGCGTGCCATTGCGCCAGGAGAGATCGGCGGTCGCGGCGGCGCGGCCCTTGGCACGATCGGCGACCTCGAGCAGCCGCTCGGTCGCGTCGGCGCGCCGATTCCAGAGGACGTCGGCGACGCGTTCGCGCAGTTCCGGATCGAGATCGTCGATCACCGGAAGCTGGCCGGCGTTGACGATCCCCATGTCGAGTCCGGCGGCAATCGTCCGCTCGAGGAAGACAGCGTGGATCGCCTCGCGGACCGCATCGTTGCCGCGGAAGGAGAACGAGACGTTGCTGATCCCGCCGCTGGTGAGTGCGCCGGGACAGCGCTGCTTCACCTGGCGAACCGCTTCAACGAAGGCATTGCCGTAATCGGCGTGCGCTTCGATGCCGGTCCCCACCGCGAAGACGTTGGCGTCGAGAATCACATCGCCCGGCGCGAACCCGACGCGATCGACCAGGATGCGGAACGCCCGCTCGAGAATCGCAACCCGCTGCTCGACCGTGTCGGCCTGGCCATGCTCGTCGAACGCCATCACCACTGCCGCAGCACCGTAGCGCCGCACCAGGCGCGCCTGCTCGAGGAATCTCGCCTCCCCCTCCTTGAGCGACAGCGAATTCACCACGCTCTTCCCCTGCAGCGCCTTGAGCCCGGACTCGATTACCGACCACTTCGACGAATCGACCATCACCGGCACCCGCGCGATCGCAGGGTCGGACGCGATCAACCGGAGGAAGGTCGACATCGCCGCCTCGCCGTCGAGCAGCCCCTCGTCGAAGTTGACATCGATCATCTGCGCGCCGGCATCGACCTGCTGGCGTGCCACTTCGAGCGCCGCTTCATACTGCTGGTCCTGGATGAGTTTCGCGAAGCGTCGCGATCCGGTCACGTTGGTGCGCTCGCCGACGTTGACGAAGAGCGAATCGGGACGAATGAAGAACGGCTCGAGGCCGGCGAGCGCGGTGATTGCCGGCGCGGACGACGGAACTCGCGGCTTGACGCCGCGGATCGCCTCCGCGATCGCCGCGATATGATCGGGCGTCGTGCCGCAACAACCGCCGACGATGTTGACCAGCCCAGACCGCGCCCACTCTCCGATCTCGTTCGCCATCGTCGCCGCGTCGAGATCATAGCCGCCGAGGGCGTTGGGCAGCCCCGCGTTGGGGTGGGCACTCACCGCCACATCGGCGATGCGTGCGAGGTCCTGTACATGCTGCCGGAGCAGGTCGGGTCCGAGCGCGCAATTCAGCCCGATCGACAGCGGGCGCGCGTGTGCCAGGGAGATCCAGAACGCTTCGGCTGTCTGTCCCGAGAGGGTCCGCCCGCTGCGATCGGTGATCGTCCCCGAGATCATCACCGGGACGCGGAAGCCGAGGTCGTCGAAGAGCTGCTCGACGCCGAAGACCGCCGCCTTCGCGTTGAGCGTGTCGAACACCGTTTCGATCAGCAGCACGTCGGCGCCGCCATCGATCAATCCACGCGCCGCCTCACGATACGCCGCCGCGAGCTGATCGAAGGAGACATTGCGGAAGGCGGGATCGTCGACGCGAGGCGAGAGCGAGGCCGTCCCCGAGGTCGGGCCGAGGACACCAGCGACGTACCGTGGTCGATCGGCGGTCTCGAACGCGTCAGCCGCGTCGCGCGCCACCCGAGCCGCAGCGACGTTGATTTCGTGAACCGCCTCCTGCGTGCCATACTCCGCCTGCGAGATCCGCGTGGCATTGAACGAATTCGTCTCGACGATGTCGGCGCCGGCGCGGAGATATGCGGCGTGTATCTCCCCGACCACGTCGGGCCGGGTGATGCAGAGGAGATCGTGATTTCCCTTGAGGTCGCGATGCGAATCGGCGAACCGCTCGCCGCGATAGTCGGCTTCGGTCAATCCGACCCGCTGCAGCATCGTTCCCATTGCCCCGTCGAGGAGCAGGATGCGCTCGGCGAGCAGCGGCTCCAGCCGATGCAGGCGCGACGTACGCTGATGAAGAGGGTCGGTCACGTGGCTAGAAGAGTCCCCGCATCACGACGCCTTCGGCCACATACAGCAGGAAGTACGCGACGATCGGGGTCACGTCGAAGATCCCGATCGGCGGAATGACGCGGTGCAGCGGCTCGATGAGCCAGTCGGTGAGGATGTTCACGATCCGCATCGGACCGGCATGTGGGTTGATGCTCAACCAGGAGGCGATCACGCGGATCATGATCGCGAACATGAGGATCTCGAACACCGAGTGCACCAGCAATGCGACGAGGAAGCCGCTCTCCGCGCTCTGGTAGGCACTCACGATGAAGCCGATCAACCAGTTGATCAGCGCGATGAACGCCAGGCCGGCAACCACGACCACGCCGACCAGCCAGATCGGGGCATCCTGGGGATTGGCGCCGGCGCGCGCGAGGCGCCGCTCCAGCGGGACCACGACCGGATCGCTGCTGCGGCGCACCAGGCGCGCCCAGCCGCCGAACGCCGACAGCGATCCGCGGCGCACGGCCCAGTGCGTGAGTGCCACGACCATGGCGCATGCAAAAGCGCCCGCCACAAGGATGCGGGCGCCGTAGACGATGTCGAGGAGCAGGCTGTCGGACAACCGCTGCTACTCCATCACGAACTCGCGTGCGAAGGCGACTTCGAATGCGAAGGTCTTCGCGCGCGAACGCGTCTCCATCAAATCGGCGATTCGCTTGAGTCGCTCCGGGACCTCGAGCATCCGCTCCTGCGCCTTGCGGCCCCAATCATCGAGCCCTTCGAGCGCCTCGATCCGCCAGTGCGACAGCTGATCCTGCACGATGCGCAGGTAATCGCGCGGCCCGTAGATCCCTGACCGGCGAATCACGTCGGCGAATTCCTTGAAGCCGGGAATCGTGACGCCCGGCATGTCGATCGCCGGCAGCACCTGTGCCGCCGAGCGAAGTGCCTCGCTCGGATCGCGCTTGAGGATCTCGGTGAAGACCTTCCGGTAGAACGTGAAATGCCGCGCCTCTTCCATCGCGATTTTCGCGAGAATGCCCCCGAGGAGCGGTTCGTATTCCTGGATCACGCGTCCCGTGTTGGCGTGCGAGTATTGCGTGGCGCGCTCCTGAAGCGTGGTGTAGACGAAGACGCGGTACGGGTCCTTGTCCCACTCCGGGTTGAACCCCGCCTTGATGTACTCGAACTTGAGCTGCTCCATCTTGCGCTGATCCACAACGTTGGTGTCGCGCATGTATTCGCTCAACACCGTGCCGTGACGATCTTCTTCTGCGGTCCAGAGATTGTTCCAGTTGCGCCAGTGGGAATCCTCGCCGAGATAGACGGCGATGATCCGGTGGAAATGCGGCAGCCCTTCCTCGGTCAGGGTGTTGAGGGCGAGCGCTGCCCGGCAGGCGTCCGGGATCCCGGCCACCCGCTCCCGGAGCGAACGCAAATGCTCCGCGGGGTCGACGCCGGCCGGTGCCGCGAGGAGCTCGGTCGGAAACCAGAGCTCTCGCTTCCGGTCGTGCTCGACCATCATCTCGTGCACGGTGTTTTCGAGGTCCCGGAGAACCTCGACCTTCCGTGCCATCCGCCGTGCTGCGTCTGTCAGACTCATCAGCGTCCCGGTTGAACTTCCACGTTGCCGACCCGACGATCGTCCGCTTCACGATCCGGGCCAGCGGAGCCTTGGGCCGCGATGACGATCCACCGCGGATTCGAACGCTATAACAATGGTGAATTGCGGGCCGTTCCGAAAGGCATGCGACTCGAACCGCTGCCAACGCAAAGCAGTCTAATGGATTATCAGACAACGACTTACGACTATTTTGCCCGGCACTGCTCCGAGATCGCTTCGCGGTTCTGGCAGGCGATGGCGTCGTTCATTCCCTGGGCGAGAGGGCCGCATGCCGTGGTCTGGGCCGACCGGGCGGCTTCGGCCTCGGTCTCGTGGGATGCGGTGGCACAGTTGGTTTTGCCGTTGTAGGCGACGCAGACCTTGCAGGTCACTTTCTGGGCCGAGAGCGTCGACCAGGCGAGAAATGCGATGAATGCCAGGATCACGGCAGCGGTGATGAGGGGCTTCGGCTTCATGCGCAGAATCTAGCGGGCCAGGAAGGCGTCAGCCGGGATGGCAACATCCTCGCGGCGTCACAGCAGCAGCGTGCCGTGCAGGATGGCGAAGGCCACGGAGAAGTAGATCACCAGGCCGGTGACGTCGACCAGGGTGGCGACGAATGGCGCCGACGCGCTCGCAGGGTCGAGCTTGCAGGCCCGCAGCACGAACGGCAGCATCGACCCGGCCACCGAACCGAAGAGGACGACGCCGATCAGCGCCGCGAAGACCGTCGCTGCCACGAGCATGTAGTGCGGGCCATAGTCATAGCCGAGTTCGAGCCCGAGCAGTGTGCGGTGGTGCTTTGACAATACCTGCCAGAGGAGGACCCGGCAGAAGCCGATGGTCCCGAGCATGGTGCCGAGCGCGGCGCCGGTCGGAATGTCCCGAACCAGGGCGCGCCACCAGTCGCGAAGCGTGAGCTCGTTCACCGCCATCGCGCGGATCACCAGCGACGTCGATTGCGAACCCGAATTTCCTCCCGACGAAATGATCAGCGGTATGAAGAGCGCCAGCACCGGCGCGGCAGCGATGTCGGCCTCGAAGTGTCCCATTGCCTGCGCCGTCAGCGTCTCGCCGACGAAGAGAATCGCCAGCCATCCCGCGCGCTTCTTGAGCATTTCGAGGAAGGAGATCTGCAGGTAGGGCTCGTCGATTGCCTCCATGCCGCCGAACTTCTGGGCGTCCTCGGTCTGTTCCGACACCAGCGCGTCGATGATGTCGTCCACCGTGACGATGCCGAGCATCCGGTGATGATCGTTCACGACGGGCAGCGCCAGGAGGTTGTACTTCGAGATCAGCCGCGCCGCTTCTTCGCGGTCGATCAGCGGATCGACGGACACCGGCGTGCGATCATCGCCGATGTCCAGCACGTTGGTATCGCCGGGGACCATCATCACCTCGCGCAGCGAGATCACGCGCGTGAGGGTGTTCTCCGCGGGGTCGATGATGTAGATCGCGTAGACCGTCTCCTTCGCCTCGCCGACCTCTGCGACGTGACGCTTCACTTCGTCGGCGGTCCACGTCGACGGGACGCTCACGAATTCAGTGGTCATGATGCCCCCCGCCGACGTCGGCGGGTAGTTCATCAGCGTTCGCAGTGTCTCCCGCGTTCCGGCTTGCAGGAACGGCATCAGCCGCGACCGCGCATTGGCCGAAAGGGCGCGATAGACGTCGACCTGCTGGTCGGCAGAGAGCGCGTCGAGGAGGCGGCCGGCGGTGGCGACCTGCAGTTCTTCGAAGATCTCGCCGCGCCGCTCGAGTTCGGGCTCGTCGAAGAGCTGGACGCCGAGATGGAACGGCACGGCCCCCACCACGCGCGCCGCCGCTTCGAGCGGGAGGTGGTTCACCGCCTCCGCGATATCGGCAGCGCGAAGGTCGGCCGTCGCGTCAGCGAGGTCGGCGGCGTCGCCGCTCAGGAGATACAGCAGTTCGGGGGTGAGTTCCGGAGGGGGGCTGTTGGTGGTCATGACGCGGTCCCTCCGGCTGCGTGCAGCGCGGTGTGATGCGTGGCGAGTCGAGCGGTCCTGCGTGCAGTTGCGCTATTTGCCCTTCGGCAGATTCGCCGTTTGGTCGCCGCTCTTCCCGTCGGTGATCGGCGTCACCTGGGTCGCCCATCCATCAGCGAAGGTGACGACGAGCCGGAACCCGAGCGAATCGGCGGTCACGTTCGATACCTGCGAGAACTTCTTCGCATAGGTGATCGCGGCATCCGCCTGCTTGCCGAAGTCCGCCGCGCTCCGTCCCGCGTAGGCCTTGCCGTACTCTCGGCCGATCGCCATGGCGATCGCCTGGTCGGGGCCGTACCGTGCGTACTCGTCGGGCGAGATCATCCCCTTCTCTGCGGAGACGTAGCCGTACCGATCGTAGTCACGGCACCCCGCGACAACGAGCCCGGTGGCGAGGAGGAGAGGGATCAGGCGGCGCATCGGTCGATTCTCCGGCAAAGTCGGGACAAAGGTAATGAGCGGAGGGCTACAGCGAAAACTCCCACAGGGTCCGGCCCGCGACGGGGTCGATCACCTGATGGGCCCGCACCTTGAAGACCTGCTCGAGGAGCTCGCGCGAGATGGCGTCGCTCCGATCGGTGGCACACGCCACCCTCCCCGCGGCGAGGAGCGTGAAGGTGTCGCCGTAGCGCAGCGCGACATTGAGGTCGTGCAGGATGGCGATCACGGTGCATCCGTCGGCGAGGAGCCCGCGTGCCACGTCGAGGAGATGAATCTGATAGTGCACGTCGAGCGACGCGGTCGGCTCATCGAGGAAGAGGTACTTCGGCCCCGCTGTCTCGTCGCCCGCCCAGATCTGCGCCAGCACCCGTGCGAGATGCGTCTTCTGCCGCTCGCCACCCGACAGCGTCGAATAGACCTGGTGGCGCCGGTCCGCCATCCCCACGAGTTCGAGCGCCGCCGTGACGATCTCGCGATCGCGGCGCGCCGGCGTTCGTCCGTAGTGCGGATACCGTCCCATCAGCACCACGTCTTCGACCGGCAACGGAAAAGCGAGCTCCATCTGCTGCGAGAGGACCGCGCGCCGGCGCGCGAACGCCTCGGGCGACCACGTCGCGGCATCGGCGTTGTCATACCGCACCGATCCGGTGGTCGGCTGGACGGTGCCGGTCGCGATCTTGAGGAGCGTCGATTTCCCGGCGCCATTGGGACCGAGGATGACGTTGAACTTTCCCGCCGCGAATCGCACGTCGATCTGGTGCAGGATCGGCGTCCCTCCGGCCATGAACGACACGCCGGAGAGCTCAACCATAGAACGCACCACCACTGCGACGCTGCTGGCGGATCAGGATGCCGAGGAACACCGGCGCGCCGATCACCGCGGTGATGATCCCGATCGGCAGCTCCGCCGGCGCGATCACCAGGCGCGCGACCACATCGATCACTTCCATCAGCATCGCGCCGAGGAGGGCGGAGCCGGGGATCAGGAAGGTATAGTCGGATGACTTGACCAGCCGCAGCAGATGCGGCACCACCAGCCCGATGAACGCGATGACGCCGACCATCGCCGTCGCCATTGCGACCATCAGGGTGTTGATCACCAGCAGCGGCCAGATGAAGCGCGCGGGATCGAGGCCGGTGTACGCCGCCTCCTCTTCGCCGAGCATCAGTGCGTTGAGCGCCTTGCCGTAGCGCCGCGCGAGGACGTAGCAGATGGCGAATGTGACCGTCACGATCGACGCGCCGCGCCAGTCCGCGGTGGTGAACGTTCCCAGATTCCAGAACGTGATATTGCGCGCCTGTGGATCGCGGGCGATGTACGAGAGAAATCCGGTCCCGGCCGACGACACGGCGTTGACCGCGATCCCCGCGAGCAGGAGGGTGAAGACGTTCACCTTGCCGAAGCTCCGCGACACGCGATAGACCAGGATCGTCGCGGCGAAACCACCGGCGAAGGCGAGCACGGGAACCGCCGCCGATCCGAGCGGCGCCGTGAACGCCAGTGTCGCCTTCCCGCCGAGGACGAAGACCAGGGCCGCGCCGAACGCGGCACCGGCCGATGTGCCCACCAGTCCAGGTTCGACGATCGGGTTGCGGAAGAGGCCCTGCATCAACGTGCCCGACACCCCGAGCACCGCACCGGTCACGGTACCGAGGAGGACCCGCGGCAGGCGAAGCTGGAGGAAGACATTGCGGTCGAGCGCGTCGGCGGTGGTGAGGGGTGCGAGATGCAGACCCTGGCCGATGAACCGCACGATGTCGCGGAGCGGGAAGTAGAAATCGCCGATCGAAGCCGACGCGAGCATCGCGACGCCAAGTCCGATGGCGAGGAGCGTATGGAACGATCGATGGCTGAGCCGCTTCAGCATCTCATTTGTGCACCATGTCGGCCAGCTCGCGGACCACCGCCGGCGTGCGTGGCCCGAAGTACATGATCTTCTGCTCCGTGATGCGGTAGATCTGGTTCGACGCTCCCGCCGGCGTGAGTGCCACACCGGGAAGCGTCTTGAACTTCTCGACCGAGCCGTAGCGATCGAAGCCGACTTCGGTTGCGATGATCACGTCGGGCGCGGCGCGCGCAATCAATTCCGGTGTGAGCTGCGCCATGCCGCCGACCGAATCGATGGCATTGTCGGCACCGGCCCAGTGCAGCATCTGATCGGCGGGGCCACCGCGCTTGAGGGCAAGATAGTTGTTGCGGATCTGTCCGAAGTGGATGATAAGCACCCGCGGGCGATGCGTGCCGACCCACTTCATCGTGTCGGCGAAGACCGAATCCATCCCCGCCTTCATCGCGGTGACGACCGAGTCGGCCTGATGATCGCGGTGGAAGAGCGTACCGAGCTTCGTGATCAACGCCTCGGAACTGTCGAGCGTGTTGCCCGGATTGAGCGTCAGCGTGGGAATCCCGACCTTCTTCACCTGCTCGCCGACAGCATCAGGCCCGAAGTTGCCGTCATTGAGGAAGAGTGTCGGCTTCATCGAAATGATCCCCTCGGCATTGAGCGCCCGATGATAGCCGACGTTGGGGAGCCTGGTGATCTGGTCGGGATAGACCGATGTCAGGTCGCGGGCCACGAGGACGTTCTCGGCGCCGATGGCGTAGAGATCTTCATTGATCTGTTTCGAGACGGAGACGACGCGATCACCGCCGCCGCCGCTGCCACGGGCGCAGGCGGCGAGGGTGAGGGCGGCCAGCATCAGCATCCGGGCGGTGTGCCGGATGACCCGGGGCTCAGACGTCATCAATGTCAGCTCGCTGCAAGGTTGGGGGAGCGAAGTCTACCGGGCGCCGAGGCGGTGCGCCATCGGCCGGTATATTGGTACCGTCGAAGGAGGTGCTGTCATGAAACATCTGATTTCATCGCTGGCCATCGCCGTCTGTGCCGGCTGCGCAAGTTCCGATCTCGCACCGCATGCCACCGTGATTTTTTCGCTCAACGCGCCGCTCTGCAGCAGTACGATCCCGGCGCAATTCCTGGTCGACAGCGTCCAGGTCGGCATCGATACGTTCCGGGTCAATCTCCCGCCGGCCCACACCAGTTCGCAGGGATTCCCGATCGTGACCGGCACCCATCGGATCGGCGCGCGACTCGGCCTCAACGGATCGTACGTCCCGTGGCCCGGCGTCCCCGACACAGTCGTCACGCTGAGTGATGGGGCAACGTTCACGAGGGTGCTACCACTCGCGTGCTCATAAGTCCGTGAACGCCCAGTCCTATATTTGATCCCGCGCGAACCCACCTCACGACTCGACGGAACCGCCGTCGCGCGGGGTGGTACCGCTTTACTACCGGACCCCCCATGAGCGCCGTCGGCAATATCCCTGTCCCGATCAACGAACCGGTCCTCACCTACGCCCCGAAGACTCCCGAACGCACCGCGCTCGCCGCGGCGCTCAAGGAGCTGAGCGGCACGACGACCGACATCCCCGCCGTCGTCAACGGAACGGAGCACCGCACAGGGAAAACCGTGGCGGTCACCTCGCCGCAGCACCATCAGCAGCGGATCGCCACGGTGCATCAGGCGCCCGCCGCGCTGCTGCAGGATGCAATCGACGGCGCCACCGCCGCGCAAAGGGACTGGGAGCATTGGTCGTTCGCCGATCGCGCCGCCGTCTTTCTCAAGGCCGCTGATCTTCTCGCCGGCCCGTGGCGCCAGCGAATCAACGCCGCCACGATGCTCGGCCAGGGCAAGACATCGCACCAGGCCGAGATCGATTCCGCCTGCGAACTGATCGACTTTCTCCGGTTCAACGTCCATTTCGCAGAACAGATCCTGCATCAGCAGCCGATGTCGACGCCGGGCGTCTGGAACCGGCTCGACTATCGCCCGCTCGAAGGGTTCGTCTACGCGATTACGCCGTTCAACTTCACCGCGATCGGCGGCAACCTCCCGACCGCGCCGGCGATCCTCGGCAACGTGACGCTGTGGAAACCGTCGGCGACCGCGGTCCTCTCCAACTGGGTCTTCTATCAGGTGTTGCGCGAAGCGGGTCTTCCCCCCGGCGTGATCCAGTTTGTCCCCGGTGAATCGGGGACGGTGACCGACGTCCTGGTCTCCGATCCTCGCCTTGCGGGGATTCATTTCACCGGATCGACCGCCGTCTTCCATACGCTCTGGAAGGGGGTTTCCGATCGCCTCGATCAGTACCGCGGCTATCCGCGACTCGTCGGCGAAACCGGCGGCAAGGACTTCGTCCTGGCCCACCCGAGTGCCGATGTCGAGGCGCTGGTGACGGCGCTGATTCGTGGCGCGTTCGAGTATCAGGGGCAGAAATGCTCGGCGGCGTCGCGCTGCTACATCCCGCGTTCGCTCTGGCCTGCGGTCGAGAAGCGGATGAAGGAGGAGATCGCCGCGATCAAGATGGGCGATCCCGCCGATTACGCCGTCTACGTCGGCGCGGTGATCGACGAGCGCGCGTTCAAGCGCCTGGAGCAGGTCCTCGCGGCGGCAAAGAGCGATCCGCGGGTGCGCGTCGTCGCCGGCGGCAACTGCGATCGAAGCGAAGGATGGTTCATCGAGCCGACGCTCCTCGAAACCACCGACCCGCGCCACCAGATCATGACGGTGGAATTCTTCGGGCCGATTCTCTCGGCGTACGTCTACGATGACAACGCGTGGGATGAGGTGCTGGCGCTGGTCGACACGGCGTCGCCGTACGCGCTCACCGGGGCAATCTTCTCGCAGGATCGAGCGGCGATCATTGACGCCGACCGGAAGCTTCGCCACGCGGCGGGCAACTACTACATCAACGACAAGCCGACCGGAGCCGTCGTCGGCCAGCAGCCGTTCGGCGGCGCGCGCGCGTCGGGAACCAACGACAAGGCCGGCAGCGCGCTCAATCTCTATCGCTGGGTCTCGGCCCGCACGATCAAGGAGACCGGCTCGCCGCCGCGCAGCTGGAAGTATCCGTATCAGGGGCTCGATTGATGGGTCGGCTCGTCGCGGCAGCGATCATCGTCGTCGCAGCGCTCCCGCTCGCCGCGCAAGCGCCGAGCGAAGCGGCACAACGCGAAGCGCGCGAGATCCTGACCGAGATGGTGTCGATGAACACGTCGCTGCAGCGCGGCGACGTGACGCCGCTCGCCGAGAAGCTTGCGGCACGGTTCCAGAAGGCCGGCGTTCCCGCGGCCGACGTGCAGGTGGTCGGCCCGGAGGCAAAGAACCGCAACCTCGTGGTGCGTATCCGTGGGAAGGGAACCGCAAAGCCGGTCCTCTTCCTCGCCCATCTCGATGTGGTCGATGCCCTGCGCGCCGACTGGTCGCTCGAGCCGTTCGCGGTAACGGAGAAGGACACCTGGCTCTACGGTCGCGGCACCGCCGACGACAAGGGACCGGCTGCGACGCTGGTTGCCGGCGCGCTGGCACTGGTACGCAGCAAGGTGAAGCCCGATCGCGACATCATTCTCGCGCTTACCTCGGGCGAAGAGAATGCCGATCTTCCCGGCGCGGGCTGGCTGATCCGCGACCACCGGCCGATGGTCGATGCCGACTGGGTCTTCAATTTCGACGCCGGCGGTCCGTACATCGATCGCGGCAAGCTGGCGTGGATCGAATTGCAGGGCGCGGAGAAGGTCTACTGGTCGGTGACGATGACTGCCCGCAACCCGGGCGGGCATTCCTCGCTCCCGCGCGGCGACAACGCGATCTTCTCGCTCGTCAACGCGCTGCGCGGGCTCGAGGCGCTCTACTTCCCGATCGACCTGACCGACATCGCGCGCGCGCAGCTTACGGCCCGCCTGCCGTTCGTTGCGCCCGCGGAGGCCGAGGCCGTTCGTGCCGCCATCAAGCAGCCGCTCGATTCATCGGCAGCGTACCGGCTGGCGCGCTTCTCGCCCGCGTATAACGCGTTGCTGCGCACCACCTGCGTGCCAACGATGCTCGCCGCCGGTCACGCCGAAAACGCGCTCCCCGCGCTCGCCGTGGGGACCGTCAACTGCCGCATCATTCCCGGTGAGACATCCGCCCAGACCATGACCCGGCTCAAGGAAGCGGTCGCCGACACCGGCGTCATCATCGCCGAAATCCAGCCGGCGAAGGCGTCGCCGGCATCACCGCTCCTTCCCGATCGCATCGCGCTGGTCAAGGCCGCTGCGAGGGCGACATGGGGCCGTGATGTGCCGATCACGCCGGTGCAGGAGAACGGCGCCACTGACGGCCTCTACTTTCGCAATGCCGGGATTCCGGTCTACGGCGTCACCGGGATTCCGATGCCGGTTGGCGAAGAGCGCGCCCATGGCAAGGACGAGCGGATCCCGGTCAAGTCGTTCCGTGACGGCGTCGCCTTCGCCACGGCTCTGATCGCGGAAACCGCGGGCGTTCGCAAGGGCAAGAAGTAGATCATTTCGGTGCCTGGAGAGATCATGACATCACGTCGTTCGTTCCTCGCTACGTCGTCGCTGGCGCTCACCGGTGTCGTCCTCGACGGCAAGACACCTCTGTCGGCCCAGCCTTCCGATCAGCAGGACTGCAAGCCGCTGCCGCCGAGCATCACGGCACTTGCATCGCGCGCGCACGAAGCGACGCCGATCACCATCGACGAACGCCGCGCGCGGCTCGATCGCGCCCGCGCGCTGATGGCACAGAACCACCTCGATGCGATCGTCGTCGCCGGCGGGACGACGCTCAACTACTTCACCGGGATGCGGTGGGGCAACAGTGAACGGCTCACCGCCGTGGTGATTCCGGTGCGCGGCGAGGCGTTCATCGTGACGCCGGCGTTCGAGGAAGAGCGCACCCTCGAGCAGGCGCACAGCGGGCCGCTTGGCCGCGGCACCAGTGTCCTCGTCTGGCAGGAGGACGAGAATCCGTACGATCGGGTGGCACGCGGCCTCAAGACGGCGGGAATCGCCACCGGCACGATCGGTATCGAAGAGACCGTCAAGTACGCCTTCGCCGACGGGATTGCGCGCGCCAATCCGGCGATGCACGTGGCGAGCGCCACGCCGGTCACCGCTGGCTGTCGGATGATCAAGAGCGCGCACGAACTGGCGCTGATGAAACTCGCCAACCAGGTCACCCTCAAAGTGTACGAAGCGGTGTATCACGCGCTGCAGCCCGGGATGACGCAGGACGATGCCGGCCGGCTGATTGGCGCCGCGTATCAGCGAATGGGCTTTCCCGGCGACGCGACAGTGCAGGTCGGTGAATACACCGCGTTGCCGCACGGATCGGCGACGCCGCAGACGATCCGCGAAGGGACCATTGTGATGATCGACGATGGCTGCACTGCGGAAGGCTATCAATCCGACATCACCCGGACCTTCGTCCTCGGCCGGGCCACCGATCGGATGAAGAAGGTCTTCGACATCGAGCACGCCGCGCAGACCGCCGCCCTCAAGGCGGCGCGCCCCGGCGTTGAGGCGCAGTCGGTCGACGCCGCCGCGCGCAAGGTGATCAGCGACGGCGGCTTCGGCCCCGACTACAAGTTCTTCTCGCATCGCGTGGGACACGGGATCGGCATGGATGGCCACGAATGGCCGTATCTCGTGCGCGGCAATACCCTCAAGCTGCAGCCGAACATGACCTTCAGCGACGAGCCGGGGATCTACATCAAGGGAGAATTCGGCATCCGGCTTGAGGACGACATGCACATCACCGAGAACGGCGCAGAGCTCTTCACGCCGCAGAGCCCGTCGCTGGAACACCCGTTCGGCTAGTGCGCGTCGACCTTCCCGGTCAGCCGCCCGGTGCGGAAGAGGAGTAGCAGCGGCAACGCGGCGGTGAATGCGACACCCATCGTCAGGTAGATCTTGTCGTAGGCCAGCAGCGCCGCCTGTTGCTGCAGCTTGTAGCTCATCAGCTGGTACGCGCGTGCCGTCGCCTCCGGGAGCGAGGCCCCCAGATGTGCCATTCCCGACGTCACCTGATTGATCCATCCGCCGACCTGCGGATCCGACGGATCGAGATGGGGCAGGAGTCCCTCGCGCGCACGCGCCGTGTAGCGCGTCACCAGCGTCGCCGCCGCGGCGATCCCGAGTGACCCGCCGAGTTGTCGCGCCAGATTGAACAGCCCGGTCCCCTGTGCCATCTGCTGCGGCGCGAGTTCGGCGACGGTCATCCCCGTGAGCGGCACGAACACGAGCCCGATCCCGATGCCGCGCAGGATGATCGGCAGCAGCGTGTCGTGCAGCCCGATCGCCATGGTGAACTGCCAGTGCATCACCATCGAGACGAGGTAGAGCAGCACGCCGACCACGACGAGCGGTCGCGCATCCATCTTCTGCGCCAGTCGTCCCACGACACCCATCGTCACCGCGCTGGCGATGGCGCCGGGGAACATCACCAGCCCGGTGTCCCACGCCGAATATCCCAGCAGTCCCTGCAGGAAGACCGGCAGCACGAACACCGACGCGTACAGCGCGAATCCGAGAATCACCGCGAAGAGCACGCCGACCGCCAGCTGCCGATTCCGCAGGATGTGCAGGTCGACCATCGGATGCTCGGCGACGAGTTCGCGCCAGACGAAGGCGATCACGCCGCCTGCGGCGAGGATCGCTTCGAGCACGATCTCCTGCGACGAGAACCAGTCCTTGCTCTGGCCGCGTTCGAGCATGATCTGCAGGCAGCCGATTCCGACGATGAGAAAGAGGATGCCGAGCCAGTCGACGCCCTTGTCGCTCCGTTGCACGCTCACCGACGGCTCGGGGACGTATTCCCAGCAGAGCAGCGCCGCGATGACGCCGAGCGGCAGGTTGATGTAGAAGATCCACGGCCACGAGTAGTTGGCGGTGATCCACCCGCCAAGCGTCGGGCCAAGGAGCGGCCCGACCATCACGCCGACGCCGAAGATCGCGGTCGATGTGCCGCGTTCCTCGCGTGGGAAGACGTCGAAGAGGATCGCCTGCGCCGTCGAAATCAGCGCGCCGCCGCCGATTCCCTGCACGACGCGCCAGAAGACCAGCTCGTACAGCGACGTGGCATGGCCGCAGAAGAACGACGCGATGGTGAAGAGGGCGATCGAGCCGGTGTAGTAGTTGCGCCGCCCGAAGGTGTCGGAGAGAAACGACGTCATCGGCAGGACGATGACATTCGCCACGATGTATCCGGTGCTCACCCAGGCGATCTCTTCGAGGGTGGCGCCGAGATTCCCCATCATGTGCGGAATGGCGACGTTGACGATGCTGGTGTCGACCAGCTCGAGCACCGAGGCCAGGGTGACGGCGAAGGCGATGAGATACCGCGAACGGTAGACATCGGAGCCGGCGCGCGCGGCCGGCTCCGGAAGGGCGATGGCGGTCATCGATCAGGACTTCAGCGTGCGGATCGCCACCTCGACAGACATGCCGGGGCGCAGCGGGTATTTCGGATCGGCAGCCGAGGTGATCGCGATCCGCACGGGGACGTTCTGCACCACCTTGGTGAAGTTGCCGGTGGCATTGTCGGGCGGAAGGAGCGCGAAGCGCGCACCGGTCGCCGGCGAGAGGCTCTGCACCGTGCCCTCGAACTCCTTGCCGCCGTAGCTGTCGACAGTGAAGCTCACCGAATCGCCGACCTGCACGTGGCCCAGGCGCGTCTCCTTCACATTCGCAGTGACCCAGATCTCCTTGAGCGGCACCAGCGTCATCGCCGTCTGGCCCGGCTGCATCAGCATCCCCGGCTCCGCACTCCGCTTGCTCACGATCGCGGGGAACGGCGCGGTGACGACCGCATACGATCGCTTGAGTTCGGCGGTCTCGAGCGTGGCGCGCGCAGCCTGAACGCGCGCATCGCCGCCGCTCAGCGCTGCGCCGGCCGCCCCGACCTGGGCCTTGGCCGCGGCTTCCTGGCGTTGCGCCGCCTGCAGGTTGCCCGCTGCGGCATCAGCGGCAGCCTGCGCCGCATCGAGCTGCTGCGCCGCGACGATCTGCTTCGCGGCGAGCCCCTTGATCCGTTCGAGGTCGGAGTTGGCGCGGCGCGACGCGGCCTCGGCGGTCGTCACGGCGGCGGCGGCACCGGAGGCGGTGGCTTCGGCTGCGGTCACCTGCGCCGACAGCTGTCCAGTGGCGTGTCCGTTCCCCGCCATCGCGATTGCCGCCGCGAGATCGGCCTGCGCCTTCGCCACATCGGCGTCGAGGTCGCGCGCGTCGAGGACGAGAAGCGTGTCGCCGGTCTGCACGACCTGGTTGTCTTCCACCGGCACGCGGATCACGAACGCCTGCAGCTTGCTTGCCACCGGTTCGAGCCGCCCATCGATCTCCGCATTGTCCGTGGTGACGTGGTTGCGCGAATAGAGATACTTCTTTCCGCCCCACACGCCCGCCGCGATCACGAGCACACCCACGATGATGAACGGCGTCTTGTTAGCAGCCATGGAACCTTCCTGAGAGAATGCCCGACATCAGTGCACCTGGTTGAGCAGGCCCATCGCCTCGGCGGCGCCGATTTCGGCGGCGGCGGCGGCGAGTCGAGCCTGGATCACGGCGTCATGCGCGGTCGCGACCTCGGCCTGGGCGTTGGTGGTTTCGACCGACCCCGCCACACCGGCGGCAAAGCGTTCGCGTGCTTCGGTGAGCTCTTCGTCGGCGAGACGCGCGCGGTCGATGGCGAGCGCCAGCTGGTCGCGCGCGCTGGCGCGATCGATCGCTGCCTGCCGCACGTCGGCTTCGACCTGGTTCTCCAGATCCTGCAGTCGCACGCCTTCCGCATCGAGCCGGAGCCGCTGCTCGTCGACCCGCCGTTCACGGCGAAAGCCGTCGAACACCGACCATGACAGGTAGACGCCGACGTTCCACGTGCCGGCGAGCGACGGCACTGCGGTGCCCGACGATTGCACGTAGCCCGAGGTCGACAGCGTCGGGATGAATTCGTTGCGGATCGCCGCCAACCCGCGCTGCAGCACGTCCTGACGCTGCTTTTCGGCGGCGAGGTCGGCGCGATGCGCCCGGGCAATTGCGATCGCGGCGTTGATGTCGCTGGGGAGCGTGTCGGCGGCGATCGCCATCTCCGTGCCGACGCTCAGCGGCGTGCCGGGCGGGAGATTGATCGCCCGCGCCAGGTCGAGCTCGGCGCGAGCGCGCTCGTTGCGGGCGACCGCGACCTGGACCCGGACCGCCGCCGCCTGCGTCTCGCTGCGCGTGCGATCGATGCGCGGGGCGGTACCCGCGTCAACCTGCGAGCGCGCAATGTCGAGGAGCGCGAACGCCGTCACCGAATCCTGCTCCCGCGCCACCACCGTCTCTTCGGCGCCGGCGAGGCGCAGCCACGCTGCCCCGGCGGCGGCGGCAGCGAGATCCCCGGCGCGATCGGCGTCGAGCCCTGCGGCGATCGCGGTGTCGCGTGCTTCGCGAAGCCGCGCCGCCAATGCCGGATCGAAGATCACCTGCGACGCCGCGGCGCGACCGCGGAAGAGCGTGAACGGATCGGTGATCGCGGGGAAGCCCGGAATCGACAAGCCGAATTCGCGCAGGTTGAGCGTCTGTCGCTGCATCGTGCCGGTGAGATCGACCTGGGGGAGGCGTGCCGCAGACTGTTCGCTGGTCCGGAGCGACACGCCCTGGGCGCCGAGACGCGCCAGTGCGGCACTGACGCCGCTGGCGCGACCGCGCGCGAGCGCTTCGCCGACGGTAATGGTCATCGGCGCGGACTGTGGCGCCGGCGTCGTGGCCTGCGCCGCGAGCGGTACGGCCGCGCCGGCGAGGAGCGCGGCTGCGGTGATGGTGCGCGAGATCATCGAGCCTTCTTTCTGCCGAGCGACTTGGTGCTGCGTCGAACGCCGGCGGCACGGCCGCTGCCGGTGCGCGCGCGGCCGGGCGGCATGCAGATCCCGTCGAACACGAGCGCGAGAATCGCGTCGCGCATCGCGCGCGGCGTCGGAGTCGACTTGTCGAGATCGCCAAAGAGGAACCGGGTCTGGTTGAGTTGCATCACCAGCGCCGGAATCATCCGCGGCACCACCATCACGGCGTCCCGGCGGAACTCGCCGCTCGCCACGCCGCGCTCGGCGATGCTGCGCAGCAGGCGGCGGTGGCGCAGGACGACGTGCTCGAAGTAGAAGCGGCGCACTTCGGGAAACTGGGTCAGCTCCGACTGCACCAGCCGTCCCATGCAGACCATGTCGGTGCGCGACATCCCGTCCCACATCCGGTGGACCATCTCGGTCAGGAGCGCGCGGGCGGTGCCGGCGTGGGTGCGCGCCATTTCCTCGGCGCTCTCGATCAGCGACACGATCTGCTTCTCGACCACCGCGCGGAAGAGGTCGTCCTTGGAGTCGAAATAGAGGTAGACGGTGCCCTTGGAGACGCCGGCGCGGGCCGCGACTTCCTCGAGGGTGGTCTGGCGGAAGCCGCGCTCGCCGAAGACGGCGAGGGCAGCGTCGAGCAGTTCCTCCGGGCGGGCCTCGGGCCGGCGATGGAAGCGCGGGGTGGTGCGGGCGGCGTCGGGCACGGCGGCGATCCTGACCTCTTAGTTACTGACTGGTCAGTAAGATAGACGCCCACCCCCGCGATGCAAGCACACCGCCTCCGGGGTCGCGCCACCGCACCGATGGGGTCGTGCATCCCGCGCTGCGCCACACACTTCACCAACCCGGTCGCTGCCACTACCTTGCAGGCAACCCCACGCGAGGCCATTCACACATGGCGGAGCCCTTCCTCAGCTCCGATGAGTACGATGAACAGGCCCACCAGTTGTACAACGAAGCTCGTTACGACGCCGCACTCGCCCTCCTGCGTGAAGGGCTGATCCGCTACCCCGAAGCTGTCGAACTGCATGTCGGCGTGGGCTACGCCCAGCTGGCGCGTGAGGAATACGCCTGGGCTCGACAGGCGTTCGACGCCGCACTCACTCTCGATCCTGAACATGAGGACGCACTCGCGGGACTCGGCGAGACCCTCCTCGTCCTCGGCCAGCTCGAAGGTGCCCTCCGTGCCTTCCAGCGGCTCCTCGACCTCGGTTTTGGTGACGACCACGAACTGATGCTGCAGGTGGGACGCGCGCTCTTCCGCGAAGGCTTCTTCGTCGAGGCACGCCGCTTCTTCGAACTCTGCCGCGAACACCACCCGACGTCGGCGGAGATCTCGGCGTCGCTGGGATACACCGCCCACCGCCTCGGGATGGACGCCGACGCCTTCTTCTGGCTGCGGCGCGCGCTCGAAGTCGATCCCGAGTACCCCGAACCGCGGATCTACCTCGCCAACATCCTCTACGACCGCGGCGAGACGTCGGCAGCGCTGCTGCACTTTGCCCGCGTTCGACCCGACGACCATTTCGACGATCTCGGCGTCTGGCGCACCATCGAACTCCTCAAGGCCGCTCGCAACGCCGGTGACGACGATCCCGAAGTGCGTCCCTGGCTCGCCCGCCTCGCCGAACTTGGCCGCACCGCCGACGCCGAGGAAATGCTGCTGGCGGAAATCGAGTCATTGCAGCCCGACGGAACATCGCGCGATCCCAACCAGCTCGAACTCTTCGGGACGCTCATGCGCGAAGTCCCCGAGATGCAGAAACGGCCGTCGGGCGGCGTCGGAACGCACGTGATCGAGACGCTGACCGGCCTCTCGCTCCGAGGCACGTGGGATGAACTCGTCCTGCATCTGCAGACCGCCGAAGGGGCATGGGCCGACGGCACACTGCACGAGTTCATGCAGGTCTTCGCACGGCGCGGCACCGCGGAGACCGGCGTCAAGATTCCGGTGGGCAATGCGGAGGCATTCCTCCGCGGCGCCGCCGCCGCGGGAGTGATCCGGATCCTGCAATGACCCACGCGACATCGCTGCCGCGCGCCACGCGCGCGCTGCAGCATCCCTCCCCGTGGGGCAGGTGAGTCACCCGCCCACCTTCGGACTCCGGCGCGAACAGCTCTCCAATGGCCTGACAGTGCTGGTGCAGCGGCGGCGCTCCGTCCCCGGCGTCGCGGTGGTGACGCACGTCCGCGCCGGGTTCCTGGACGAGCCCGACGAGATCGCCGGGATCTCGCACGTTGTCGAGCATCTCCTCTTCAAGGGAACCCCGTCGCTCGCCCCGGGTGAACTGGCGCAACGCACCAAGGCGCTCGGCGGATCACTCAACGCCTACACCGCGTACGACCGGACCGTCTACTTCGTCAACGGGCCGGCGCGCCACGCAGCCGAGCTGATCGCGCTGCAAGCCGATCAGGTCCGAAATCCGACGGTCGATCCCGACGAACTCGCGCGGGAACTCGGCGTGATCATCCAGGAAGCGCGCCGCAAGCTCGATACACCCGGCGCCGTCGCGGGCGAAGCGCTGCACCAGCTGCTCTTCGAGCAGCACCGGATTCGCCGCTGGCGGATCGGGGAAGAAGCGGTGCTCGAGCGCTTGACTCGCGATGACATCCTCGGATATCACCGCTCGCGATACGTCCCGTCGCGGACGATCGTCACGGTCGTCGGCGATCTCGACGAAGCTGCCGCGCTCGATATGGTGCGCGCGTCGTGGAGCGACTGGGAACGCCCGTCATCATCGATCAGCACGGGCCCCTACGAGACATCCGCCCCGACAATCCGCGCCCGCCGTCTGGACGGCGACGTCATGCTCGCCGATCTCGTCATCGGCTGGCGCGCCCCCGGGATGTTGAGCGACGACGCGCCGGCGCTCGAGCTCGCCACCGCGCTCCTGGCGCTCGGCCGGGGCGCACGACTCCCGCAGCTGCTGCGCGAGCCCGGCCTGGCGACCGACGTCGGTGCGTCATGGTACGGCGTCTCCGATCTGGGTGTCTTCGCGATTGGCGCCGAGGTGCCCCCGGCAAACATCGACCGGGTACTGGAGGAGATCGCGGCGGCAACGACCGATCTCGCGCGGCGCGAGGTGAGCGCCGCGGAATTCACCCGCGCGCAGCATCTGGTGCTGGCCCGCATCAGCCGAAGGCTCGAGCGCTTCCAGAGCCGTGCCGTCGCACTCGCCGACGCCGAGGCAATGGGCGACGTGAGCCGCCTCGACCGGGAACGCGCCGAACTTCTCGCGGTGTCACCGATGCATCTCCGGGAGGTTGCTGCCGGCATCTTCAACCTCGACGCGATGTCCGGCGTGGCATACCTGCCGCGCAACAGCGAGGCGGCGTTCGACGTCGATTCGCTTCGGCGTGCAGCTGCAGTCGCAGCATCAGCCACGACCGCAACCGCATCGACTGGGGACGATGCCGGTGTCGATCTTTCCGGCGTTGCAACGACCTCTGACGCAACGTCGCCGCCGAAGCGGCGCACCGCGACCGCCGTCAAGCACGGCGTCCATCATCTCGCCCTCGACGGCTGCGATATTCTCGCCGCACGCTTCGGCGATATCGGCCAGACGGCGATCACCTTGTACCGGCCGCGTCTGCTGCGCGAGTCGGCGGCGAATGCCGGCCTCGCGGCACTCGGTCTCCGCTCCATGCTCCGCGGCAGCGACCGGCTCGACGCCGTACAACTTGCCTTCGCAATCGAGTCATTGGGGGGAACGATCTCTCCCAGCCTCGGTGCTGACACCCTCGGCCTCGGCGCAACGGTGCTGACCGAACATCTCCATCGAGCGACAACCCTCCTCTGCGACGTGTTGCATCGCCCGCGCTTCGACGAGCCGGCGGTCCTGATCGAACGTGGACTCCTCGCCGATGATGCGCGCGGCGTCGCCGACGATATGGTCCGCTTTCCGGTCCAGCTCGCGCTTGGCGTGGCGTTCGGCGACGCCGGGTACGGTGTGCCGACACTCGGAACGCCGGCATCGGTGCTGGCACTCGACACGTCTGCAGTTCGACGCTGGCATCAGCAGATGCTCGGTGGCGGAACGACCACGATCATCGCGGTCGGAGATGACGACCCCGCGCGGGTCGCCGAGATGATCGCCGGCATTGTCGATCGTCACGGCACGGCATCCACCGCCGACGTGATCGGGGGATCGGCCGAGCCGATGACATCGATTCTTCCCGGCACGCGAATCGAGCGCCGCGACCGGCGGCAGTCGGCGCTGGCGATGCTCTTTCCCGGGCCGTCGCGCGGCGAGCACGAGCGGTTCGCGGCGGAGACCTGGAGCGCCATCGCCGGCGGCCTTGGCGGGAGGCTCTTCGAGTCGCTCCGGAGTGCGCGCTCCCTGGCGTACACGGTGATGGCCAATTCGTGGCAGCGAAAAGAGGCCGGTGGCCTCCTGACCTACATCGCGATGGCGCCGGAACGCCTCGACGAGGCCCGCGCCGCGATGCTCGAGGAACTGGCGCAGTTCCGCCGGGAGCCGCCGTCCGCGGAGGAAGTCGAACGGGCGCGGGCGCAGCTGATCGGCGAGGTCGAGCTGTCGCGGCAGACCGCCAGCGCCTTCGCCGGCGAGATCGCGGATGCATGGATCCTGGGTGAAGGTCTCGCCGAGCTCGACGATCCCGCCGCGGGATACCGCGCCGTCACGGTCGACCAGGTCCACGCCGTGGCGCAGCAGTCGTTCGATCCGGCAGTCCGCGCCGAGGGCGTCGTCGCCGCGGTCGCCGCGGAGTAGCTTTGGCGCCATGACTCCCGCGCAGACGGCGGTGCACCGTCAACCCTCGTCGTTCTCCACCGCGGACGCGATCACCCTCGTCAGGATTCCGCTGGCGATCGCCTTTCCGCTGGTGACGAGCGTGCCGGTCCGCCTCGCGATTCTCGGCGTCGCGGCGGCGACCGATCTCGGCGACGGCTGGGTGGCGCGCCGCTTCGGCGGGTCGCACATCGGTGCTGTGCTCGATCCGATCGCCGACAAGCTCTTCGTCACGGTGGCGTTCGCCGTGGTCTGGGCGTCAGGACAGCTCACCTGGTTCGAAGTCGTTGGCGTGCTGGCGCGCGATATCATCGCGACGGTCGCCTTTGTCATCACGATCATCACGGGGAAGGCGACGGCGGTGCCTGCGCGCCTCGGTGGGAAAGCGGTGACGCTGCTGCAGATGGTGACGCTCGTGCTCTTCGTGCTCCAGCTCAATCTCGTGCGGCGATTCGCGTGGGCAACCGCGGCTGTGGCGCTCTACGCCATTTATGATTATCACCAACCGTTTTTCAGGAAGCTCAAGACGCGATGACCGACGATCACAAGCGGTACGCCGACCTCGACTGGATTGGTGGCTTGCGTTTCACCGCGGGCGCGCCCGGCGGCCCGCAGATCCTCCTCGACGGCGACGGGAAGGAATCGACGTCACCAGTCACCACGCTGCTCTGTGCGGCAGGGGCGTGTTCCGGCGCGGATGTGGTGAGCATTCTCGAAAAGAAGCGGATCAAGATCACACGCTTCCATGTCGAGGTAGGCGGACGCCGCGCCGAGGAGTATCCGCGGCGCTTCCTCGAGATTTCGTTGCGATTCGTGTTGTCGGGCGAAGGGCTGACCGAGGCTGCGGCGCGGCAGGCGGTCGACTTGTCGGTGCAGAAGTACTGCAGCGTGCTGCTCTCGCTCAATCCGGATATTCCGATCCGGACCGACATCGTCATCGACTAGCAGAACGGGCCGCCAGATGGCGGCCCGTCGTCGTTACTCCTGGCCCACCTCGACCGGTTCCGGCTCGGGCACCTGGGCCCGTTTCACCACCGGCTGGCAGAAGCGATCGCCAAGGACCCGGACCTGGGCCAGTTCTTCCGGCTTCAGGTCGGAATACCGCTCGGCGATGTACTGCATGGTGTCGTCCAACCACTCCTTCTGGTGCTCGGCCGCGGCTTCGAGGACGCCGCAGCGCAGGATGTGACTGAACAGCTCGTCGCGTGCCTGATCCAGTGCCGTCGGCATCGACGGGGTACGGGGGGCCGCCTTCTTCTTCGTCAATCGACCTTCCTTCATGGGTTGTTCAGGGCGTCGGTGCCCCAGTCTCGCATTTTGCTCGGCACAATAATATAGAGAATCGAGGTACCTCGGGGCAATTCCGCCCTCGCGGACGTTAGATTGCCGTCGGCGCCGATGCAGTTCTTTTCCGGCGCGAGCGCGGCATCATCGAAGGTTTCCGCGCGTTGGCCGCCGCGATCCCATCCGGGGTCCTGCGCTCGCCGGCCATCGCGATTGAGGCAGCATGGCGTCCGGCCAGAAACAGTTCTACATCGCCCTCGCGGTCATTGCCATCGGCGGTGCCGCGTTCATTGTTTCCCGGATCGTGAGCCATCCTGCGATCTCGATTCCCGCCAACGTGGTGGTAACAGCAGGCGACACCTCCGGGTTCCATGGCTACGAGCTGGGCCTGCCGAGCGCGCCGATCGAGATCACCGAGTACGCCGACTTCCAGTGTCCCCACTGCGCCGATTTCGACCAGGTGCAGTTTCCGGACGTGAAGGCGCGCCTGATCGACAACGGCAAGGCACGGCTGCGCTTCCGCGATTTCCCGATCGAGGGCGATCAGAGCCGCGTCGCCGCCCACGCCGCGGCGTGTGCCAACGATCAGGGGAAGTTCTGGGAGGTCAAGGGATCGCTCTTCCAGCGCCAGGCCGACTGGGCGTTCCATTCCAATCCGATGTCGACGATCAGGGATATCGTGCGCCAGGCCGGCGTCGATGTCGCCAGCTGGGAGGCGTGCATGAAGTCGGCGAAATACGCCGGCCGCATCCAGGCCTCGTATGACGAAGGGGTCAAGCTCGGTGTCACCGGTACCCCGACCTTCCTGATCGACAAGCACCTCTATGTCGGCGTCGGCAGCGACCGGCTGGTCAAGATCGTCGATTCGCTCACGGCGCTGGGACCTCAAACGACGGCGGGCACCGCGAGCACAACAGGGCAGTGAGCACCGATTCCGCTGACCCGTCGGGGAAAGTCCCGGCGGGACTCGCCCTGGCGGCGTTGGGCGTGGTGTACGGCGATATCGGGACGTCGCCGCTCTACTCGCTCAAGGAATGCTTCAATGGTGACCACGCTGTTCCGCTGACGCGGGACAACGTCCTCGGCGTCCTCTCGCTGGTCTTCTGGGCACTCAACTTCATCGTCTCGTTCAAGTACATCGCCATGGTCCTCCGCGCCGACAATCGTGGCGAGGGAGGAATTCTCGCGCTCCTCGCGCTGGTGCGCCCCAAGGGAAAGTCGGGGCACAGGCGTGAGATCCTCCTGATCCTGGGACTCTTCGGCGCGGCACTCCTCTACGGCGACGGCGTCATCACGCCGGCGATCTCGGTGCTGTCGGCGGTCGAAGGGATTCACATCGCGACGCCGGCGTTCCAGCGATTCGTGATCCCGATCACCGTGGTGATCCTCTCCGGCCTCTTCTGGATGCAGAAGCGCGGCACCGCCGGCGTCGGTGCGGTGTTCGGTCCGCTGATGGTCCTCTGGTTCGTCTGCATCGGCGCGCTCGGTATCTACGGCCTGTCGCGAGATCCCGGCGTCATTGCAGCGATCAATCCCGGATATGCGCTGGAATACTTCCGGCATACCGGCTTCCGCAGTGTCTTCGTGCTCGGGTCGGTCTTTCTCGTGGTGACCGGCGGCGAAGCGCTCTATGCCGATCTCGGCCACTTCGGCCGCCGCCCGATCCGAATGGCGTGGTGGGGACTCGTCCTCCCGGCGCTGTCGCTCAACTATCTGGGCCAGGGCGCGCTCCTGCTGCACGATCCCCATGCGGCGGTCAATCCGTTCTTCTCGCTGGTGCCGCAGTGGGCACTCTATCCGATGGTGATGATCGCGACGATCGCGGCGGTGATTGCGTCGCAGGCACTGATCTCCGGGGCGTTTTCGCTGACGCAGCAGGCGATGCAGCTCGGGTTCGTGCCGCGCATGCGGCTGGTGCACACGTCGCGGACGGCGATCGGACAGATCTTCATGCCGGGGATCAACGGCGCGCTCTGGGTCGCGTGCGTGGTGCTGGTGCTCGTCTTCGGGTCGTCGGATGCGCTCGCCGCAACGTACGGCGTGGCGGTCACCGGGACGATGATGATCACCACCATCCTCTTTGCGGTCGTTGAACGGAAACTCTGGCACTGGCCGATGTGGCAGGTCGCGGCGCTCACCTCGGTCTTCCTCGTCGTCGACATCACCTTCTTCGGCGCGAACATGGTGAAGTTCTACGAGGGAGGGTGGTTCCCGCTCGCGGCGGCGGCGGTGGTCTACCTGCTGATGAGCACGTGGCGGCGCGGCCGGCAGCAGGTCACGTCGATCCTGACCGAGAGCTCGCTGCCGCTCGATCTCTTCATCCCCGACATCGAGCGCCGCAAGCCGACTCGTGTCCCCGGTATCGCGGTCTTCATGACGTCGATCCCGAACGTGGCGCCGCCGGTGATGCTGCATCATCTCAAGCACAACAAGATCCTGCACGAGACAGTGATCCTGATGACGCTGGCGTCGCAGGAGATCCCGCAGGTGGACGACGGCGAGCGGGTCCAGGTGGAATCGCGTGGTGCGGGGTTCTACCAGGTGAAGGCGCAGTACGGCTTCATGGAGTCGTTCAACGTGCCGCAGCTGCTGCAAGCGGTTGCACCATACCTGCACGAGGACGGGAGGGCGACACCGTCGCTCAACCTTCACGACGTGACCTTCTACCTCGGGCGCGAGACGCTGATTGTTCCGCCGAGACCGCCGGGGTCGCGACGGCCGCCGGGGACGATGCCGGCATGGCGAGCGGAGTTGTTCGCGATCATGAGCCGCAATGCGATCAGTGCCGCGTCGTTCTTCCGCCTGCCGCCGAATCGGGTGGTGGAGTTAGGAGCACAGATCCAGGTCTGAGACGAAGAGGGCGCGGGCCGAGCGCGGGCTCTAGCCGGTGACCCGAGCCCGCGGCTGGTCGGGGCGTTCGCGAACCGCAGTGTTGTGGCACGCCACGATCGCCCACGCGCCGCCCGATTTCACGAACACCTCCAACATCCTCGTTCGCAGGCGGCCATCGGCATCGGCCGGAATTCCAGGCGGAAGTCCGCGAAAATCGCTCAGCTCGGTCAGCAATTCCGCGACGGCCACTGTCGAACCGTGGAACCGCAGTCGTTCGACGACGATCGAAAGCCGGCTGCCGGAAAAGACGTTCCGGAACATCTCGGCATGGCGCTGGTTGAACCCCGCGCGGGTTTCCCACCGCATGCCGAGGATATTCGTGAAGCCGACGTCGTCGCTGCAGGCCGCGCCGTAACCGTCCGCATCGCCCCGGGTCCAGGCGGCCGCCTGTTGTGCGATGATACCGTGGATCTCCTCTTCGTCAGCATTCATCTGTCGCGTTCCGCCTCTGCCACGCTGGCCGCCAGCAGTGCCTGCGCGGTCCAGAGCGTCACCCGCTCGGCGGCAGCGGGTGTCAAGCCCTGAGTGTCCTGCAGCAGAAAGAGCGAATCCATCCCGACGCACGAAACCAGGGCCGATATCAGCCGGGCGAACCGCCGGTGGCCGAGTCGAGCGCGCACGGGCGAGACGGCTGACGTCAGCCATTCGATGCGACGATAGCCGCGGACCGGGCGGGTTCCGGTCGTCCGCCCGGTGGTGAGCCGAATCATCGTTCGCAGCAGCGCGGCGTGCTCCACCGCGAGGCGATGCATCACGTGCACCGTGGCGGCCAGTTGCAGCTCAGCCTGTTCGATATCGTTCAGCGCGGTGGTCGTTGCCGGCAGGGCGGCCGCGACGGCGGTTTCCACTTCAGGTCGCAGCCCCTCGAGCGCGGCTTCGACCAGCAGCTGGTCCTGTGTCGGGAAATACCGATAGGCGGTGCGCCGCGAGATGTCGGCGGCATCGGCCACTTCGGTCACCGACGGCGTCTGCCCCATGGCGATGAGCCGCGCTGCGGTCGCCAGCAGTGCGCCCCGGGTGCGCCGTTTCTGGCCGCCGCGCGGGTCCGCCGGAGAAACGTTGCCACCCCCACTTGATGATCGGGACATCGATGGCTCCGGCTTGACGGGGACCGGGACGAAACGTAAACTTGGCCGCAAATGGCACAACAGTGTCATTGTGACATTTCGTTGCCATTCCGTCTGGATCCGGTCCGCGGCCGGCATCGGTGCGATCCAGGCCCATCCGTCGATGCCGGTCTCCGCGCAGGGAGGGGTTCATGACCAGGAATCAGAAATCCGCGGCGGCAACACGTGTCGCTGCCGGTGTGCTCGCCGTGGCAACCGCCATCATCACGATCGCGTGTTCCGGAGACTCCGCCACCGATCAGGCTCCCGTGACTCAGTACGGGACTACCGTCACGGTGGGCAACGGCATCGCCCGGTCGTATCTCGTGCTGCGGAACGGCACGCCGATCGAGTTGGGAGTGGCGCTGAGTCAGGGCGCGCTGGACGGCCTGCCGACCGCACCCCAGATGGGCGGCTACGAGTATCTCCTACCGCTTCCGGCTGGCAACACGACGCAGTACCAGGTGGTGGGATTGAACTGGAACCCGACGGGCCATCCGCCGCCGATGGTGTACACCGTGCCGCATTTCGACTTCCACTTCTACATGCAATCGCTGGCGGACCGAAACGCCATCGATCTCTCGGATCCGTCCTTTGCCACCAAGGCCGCCAATCTGCCGACCGCCGACTTCCGTCTGGCCGGCTACGTTGCCGACCCTCCGGCGAACGCAATTCCACACATGGGCCTGCACTGGACCGACTCAAACGCCCCGGAATTCCACGGCCAGGCGTTTACGCGGACCTTCATCACGGGATCGTGGAACGGCCAATTCACCTTCTTCGAACCGATGGTGACGCGCGCCTATCTCCTGACCGATCCGAACGACTCAGTGCCGGTAGCGAGCGCCACCGAACGCGCCATCAGCGGGTATTATCCGACGGCGTACCGGGTCAGCTGGGATCAGACCACGACGGAATGGCGGATTGGGTTGGCAGGGCTCACCAAATAGCAGGGATGTAGTGGTCGCGGGCCAACGCCCTTGCTTGGCCCACGTCCATCTCCGATGCGCTATTCCTTGTCTTCGTACTGCTCCTTCAACTTCGCCACCACCTTGGGATCCGCGAGGGTGGTGGTGTCGCCCAGGGCCCGTCCCTCCGCCACGTCGCGCAGCAGCCGGCGCATGATCTTTCCTGAACGCGTCTTCGGCAGGTCGGCGGCGAAGATGATGTCGTCCGGCCGTGCGATCGCACCGATCTTGGTGGCGACGTGCTTGCGCAATTCGTCGGCGAGCTCGGGCGTCATGGCGCGACCGTCCTTGATGATCACGAACGCCGCGAGCGCCTGTCCCTTGAGCTCGTGCGCCTTTCCGACCACCGCCGCTTCTGCCACGGCGGGGTGATCGACCAGGGCACTCTCCACTTCCATCGTCCCGATCCGGTGGCCGGCGACGTTGAGCACGTCGTCGACGCGGCCGAGGATCCACCAGTAGCCGTCTTCGTCGAGCTTCGCGCCGTCGCCGGCGAAGTAGCGTCCCGGGAATCGGCTCCAGTAGGTGTCCTGGTATCGCTGGTCGTCGCGATAGATGGTGCGAAGCATCCCCGGCCACGGCGACGTGAGCGTCAGAAACCCGCCGCCCTGTGCCATCGGCCTGCCACTTGAATCGACCAGTTCTGCATCGATCCCCGGAAACGGCACCGTCGCCGATCCCGGTTTGGTGGTGATCACACCAGGGAGGGGCGTGATCATGATGCCGCCGGTCTCGGTCTGCCACCAGGTATCGACCACGGGACAGCGGCCGCCGCCGATCTGTTCGTGATACCAGATCCACGCTTCGGGGTTGATCGGCTCGCCAACAGAGCCCAGGAGGCGCAGCGACGAGAGGTCGTGTTTCGCGGGATGCTCGGTCCCCCACTTCATGAACGCGCGGATCGCCGTCGGCGCGGTGTAGAGAATCGTGACTTGATAACGCTCACAGATCTCCCAGAAGCGGTCGCGCTCCGGCCAGTCTGGTGCACCTTCATACATCACCACCGTGGTGCCGCACGCCAGCGGGCCGTAGACGACATACGAATGCCCGGTGACCCAGCCGATGTCGGCGGTGCACCAGAAGACGTCGCCGTCGCGGAGATCGAAGACGTACTTCGTCGTCGCGGCAACCTGGGTGAGATATCCGCCGGTGGTGTGAACAATCCCCTTCGGCTTCCCCGTGGTCCCCGATGTGTAGAGGATGAAGAGGAGATCCTCCGCATCCATCCGCTCCGGTTCGCACTGCGCCGATTGCGCGTCAATCGCAACATGCCACCAGAGATCGCGTCCCGCAGTCATCGGACATGCCGCCGGATCGATGTCGCCGCCGCGCTGCACCACGAGGCAATGCCGAATCGTCGGGCATTCTGCCAGTGCTTCGTCGGCAAATTTCTTGAGCGGCACCACCTGGCCTCGGCGAAAGCCGCCGTCGGCGGTGATGCAGCAGACCGCTTCGGCGTCGTTGATCCGATCGCGCAGCGACTCCGCGGAGAAGCCGCCGAACACCACCGAGTGCACCGCGCCGATCCGGGCGCATGCGAGCATCGCGATCGCCGCCTCCGGGATCATCGGGAGGTAGATCGCGACGCGGTCGCCGCGCTTGACGCCCAGGGCGCGCAAGGCGTTCGCCGCGCGGCAGACGTCGGCGTGCAGCTGGGCATAGGTGAGGACGCGGCGATCGCCGCGCTCACCCTCCCAGAGAAGCGCCGCCTGATCGCGCTTGCTCCCGGTGAGATGGCGGTCGAGGCAGCTCACCGACGCGTTGAGCTGTCCACCGAGGAACCACCTGGCGTGCGGTGGATTCCAGTCGAGGACGGTGTGCCAGGGAGTGAACCATTCGAGTTCTGCGGCCTGCGCGGCCCAGAAGCCGATCCGATCGGTGCGCGCCGCGGTGTAGGTCGCGGCGGTCGCCTGCGCCTTGGCGGCGAATGCCGGTGAGGGCGGAAAACGCCGCTCTTCGGTCAGCAGGGTATCGAGTTGGTCTGTCATCAGAGGAAGGTGCGGCCGGGCCGGGCGGAGGAAAAGGGGGTGAGGGGGGACGGTGGGGCGGCAAGGATCGGCACGGGGCGGCGATATGGCAGGGGTCGGACCGATGCGCCGTTGCCACAGTCATCCCGGTTCCGGTCACCCTGCCGATTGCCGCGCCCCATTGGCAAGGCCCTTGCTGTTTTGGGCCATACCAGCGGGGTGGAGGCCCTTTGACCGTGTCGACCGTACAGCCCCAGAATCGGGTGCTGTTCGCACCAGAAAACCTCGGACTTGCGACCCGTGAGGGATTTCGCGAGCAGGCCAACGTCCTGCTCGACGAAATGGGCGCGGGGCGTGGCCAACTGGTGATCGACCTGGCGCAGACCCGCGAGATCGATTCGTCGGGGCTGAGCGCACTGGTGATGATCCATCGGCACGCGACCGAGCGCCGCCAGCGCGTGGTGCTGAGCAACGTCGGCGCCGAGATCCAGTTCCTCCTGGTCCTCACCAAGCTCGACGACCTCTTCGTCTTCGCCGCCGAGGAGTGATCGGGAGGGGCGCCACCACGCCCTTTCGCGCTGATCAGCCGCGTTCTCCACCACTATAATTCCGCCGCAGATGACCCCAACCGGCACCCCTCTCGTCGAGGTCCGTGGGCTCGGCCGCCGTTTCGGCGCGGTCCGGGCGCTCCGGTCGGTCGACCTCGTGATCGGTCCGGGCGAGGTCGTTCTCCTCGCCGGCCCGAACGGCGCCGGGAAGTCGACGCTCCTCCGGTCGCTCGCCGGGTTGTCGCGCGCCGACACCGGCTCGGTGCGAATTCTCGACCGCGTTCTCGCCGGGAATCCGGCGGCTCGAAGCGCGGTGGGATTTCTTTCCCATCAGAGCTTTCTGTACGACGATCTCACTGCGCGGGAGAACCTGCGTTTCGCGGCGACACTGCACGGAATCGCGTCATCGGAGCGCGAACTCACCGCACTCCTCGATGCAGCGGGACTGTTGCAGGCGGCCGACACCCGCACCGGGACGCTGTCGCACGGGTTACAGCAGCGGCTCGCAATTGCGCGCGCCACGCTGCATGCGCCGGTGCTCCTCCTCCTCGACGAACCGTTTACCGGACTCGACGCCGCGTCGTCGGATCTGCTGCGAAGCAGGATCGCCGATGATCGCGCCCGCGAACGGACGGTGGTCTGCGTCACGCATCAACCGGCCGAGATCTGGGAGCTCACCACACGGGTGGTCGTGCTGGCGCGCGGAATGGTTGTCTTCGATGGGCCGCGGCCGGCGTCGCTTGACGAGTTCGCGGCAACGTACCGCGGCGCGATCATATGACGTTCGGTCGTGCCGTGCTGGCGATCGCCGGCAAGGATTTGCGGATCGAATGGCGACACCGCACCGCCTTCACCAGCGCCGTGGTGTTCGCGGTGCTGGTGCTGGTGATCTTCGTCTTCGCCCGAGACCAAGGGAGCGTGCGGCTCGCCGACGTGGCGCCGACGGTGCTCTGGGTGATGCTCGCCCTCGCGACGGTGGTGACGCTCAATCGCGCATTTCTCCTCGAGCGGGAGCATCGCGCCCTCGAGGGGATTCTCCTCGCACCGATTCCCGTCGTGGCGCTCTTCTGGGGAAAGTGGCTTGGGAACCTGGCGCTGGTGCTCGTGGTCGAACTGGTCGCGATTCCACTCTGGGTGCTCTTCTTCAACGTTGCGCCCGACACAAGAATCCTCGGCATCGGTGTCGTGGCGATCCTCGCATCGATCGGATTCACTGCACCCGGGACGTTGTTTTCGGCGATCGCGGTGCGGACGCGATTCGCCGAGCTCCTGCTGCCGGTGTTGTTGCTGCCGTTCGTCATTCCGCCGCTCTTCTTCGCGGCGCAGGCGACGGTGCGACTCCTCGAAGGTGCGCCGGCAGGGGAGCTTTTTGGCTGGCTTAGATTGCTGGCACTCTATGACATCGCATTCCTTGCGCTGGCCAGCATCCTCTTTCCCGCGGTGATCGACCAGTGACATCGGGGAACAATGTCGACCGTGTCATCACTCGCGGCCGCGTGATCACGATCGTGGGACTGATCGGAGTTGCCGCGGTCTACGTCCTCTCGCTCGGCTTCACGCCGCCCGAGGCGAACCAGGGACTCGCCTTCAAGATCCTCTACGTGCACGCGCCGTCGGCGTGGGCGATGGAAACGTCGTTCGTCATGGTCGGCGTGACGGGAGCACTCTTCCTCTGGCTGGGCGATCGGAGGCTCGACGTCTTCGCCGAAGCGTCGGCGACGGTCGGGATGGTCTTTGGCGCAATTTTGCTGCTGAGCGGACCGATCTGGGGGAAGACGATCTGGGGCGCGTGGTGGGTCTGGGATCCGCGGCTGACGTTCACGTTGCTGCTGTATTTGTTGTTCGCGGGTTACTTCGCGCTGCGCTCGTCGCTGCGCGATCCGATCGAGCGGGCGCGCTTCGGTGCGGTGATCGGAATCATGGGCACGGTGCTGGTCCCGTTCATTCATCTCACGGTGTACCTGTTCAACTCGCAGCATCCGATGCCGGTGCTGATGGCGCCGCAGAAATCGCCGTTGCCCTGGGTGCTATTGCGGCCGCTGCTGTTGTCGCTGGTGGCGTTCACCGTGCTGTACGTCGGCTTCGTGACCACGCGGTACGGCATCGGGCTGCGACGACTGGCGGAGGAGATGCGCGATGCCGAATAACGGCAACTATCTCGCGGCGGCGTACATCGTGGCGGCGGTGATTCTGGTGGGGTACACGATCGCGTTGTGGAGAGCTGGAAGGAAGTAATTCCGCTCAGGCGGTCATATCGGTCGATCAATCTGTCATAGGCTCAATTCGTCATAGCGGCGCATAACGCGTTGCGCATATCGTCACGCTCCTTCAACAGCGAGGACGCTGTGACCAATGAGCATCCGGCAGGACCGGCGCGAATAGCGCAATGCATGCGCCGGGGAATTGAGCTGCTCCAGCGGCGGCTCGGAATCGTTCTGGCACTCGGGATTGTCGCGTGGGTGGTTGCATGCAATCCGGACAACGCCGTGCCGGCTCCGAAGAACACGACTGCTGTCCTGCATCCGGGGAAGCGCGCCAACGCGACCACCGATCCAGTGGTGACCCCCATCGCCGCATACGGTTCGAGAATCAACGTCGAGGACTTCAGCGGATTTGCGCGCATCGGAGCGGCGATTACCGTTGCCGAGTCGTTGTGGGGCGGCGCGCATGCCGATGCGGGCGGAAAGAGTCGGACGTTCTTTACCTTCGGTGGATCACCGTTTGCCGCAGCGATCTTCGTCGTCTCGGACGGTTCGGTCCACAGCAACTCGAATTCCTTCTGCGGAGCGACCTCCGCCGACACGATCACCGTTTTCGCGGGCGCCGCGTGCGGGTCGGGCGACGACGGGACGATCACTGTGGATAGCCTCCACCTCGCATTGCTGCTACAGCACGAACTCGGACATGCCCTTGGGTTCGGCGGCGAAACCGGCCATCTCCAAACCGCCATGACGAACAACTGCGTGATGAATACGGACCGGGGCTTGTTCAATAACGGGCCACTCTGTATGCACGAAATCGAATTCTTCAAATACGCATTCGGGCAGCGCGATAGTGCGCCGCATCAGATCGAGAACCTCCTTGACCCCGGAGTTGGCGGGTCGATCGTAGCCTCACCCAGCGCGCCGATGCTCGGAGACACAATCGGTCTCAGTATTCCGACGATCTACGCATTCGCCGACGGAGACGACGCGGCCAGCGGCGGCATTTCGACCACCGGCAGCGATGATTTCAACTGGTATTCGTCACTTGCGGGGGGCGCGACGTCGGCAGGGCCGAGCTTCACTCTGATTCCATCGTCTGCCGGATCGGTTTCAGTCTGGGCCAGGCTGGTTTCGCAGCACAGCGGGAACTGGATCCCCGAAGACGCTGACTCAATTCCACTCTCGGTCACCGTCGCCGGGGTGCCGACGCCGAGCGGGCTGGCGGCAAGTTCCGTCGACTCGACGCACGCGATCATCAGCTGGACCAACGGTAGTGGCATCGTAACGGCCGGGGGTCGCACCGTTGTGCAGATCGAGGCGGACACTTCAGGTGCTTCATGGGTGACGGTTGATTCGACCGTGGTGACGAACACGGCAGACACGTTGAGTTCGCTCGCCAAGGGCATGTCCTACAACGTTCGCATCAAGCATATACACAAGGGTATTTCGGGCTCGTGGCAGACGGAGTCCGATCTGTTCTCGACAACCGGCGGCGACCCGGTCATCACCTCGTTCTTTGTCGCTTCGTGCAGCACATTCTCAACCAACAAAGTCTTCAACGACTGGATTCTCGGGTGGACGAAGACGGGATCGACCACGGGCTGGACCTGGGAGATCTACATCAACAACGTCAATAACCCCTCGACCGCGTCGCTGCAGACCTCCGGCACCACCGGCACTTCGAACTCCTCCGGCACGATCGATGACTGGTCGCAGAATCCGACACCCGCGTACTTCTATTTCTGGGTGCGGTATACCAATGGAGGATCGGCTACGGCATTCGAACCTCTCGACGCCAATCCGCTCAATGTTGCGGACGAGTCCTGCGGCATGGCCGAAGATCGGCGCTGATATTCCGCTGAACGTGCAACGGCGCCGCGAGAGAATATCCTCGCGGCGCCGTTGTCCGTTCGTCGCAGGACTGAGCCGCCCCTACCCCGCGATCTCTTCCTTCCCCCAGATCCCGTACTGAAAGAGCAGTGCTGCGAGCACTGCGCCAACGATCGGCCCGATGATCCACACTGCCAGCGCCGTCGAGGTGCCGCTGATCACCGCCGGCCCGATCGCGCGGGCCGGATTCGCCACGCCACCGGTGAGCGGTCCGCCCACCATGATGATCGGAATCAGCGTGAGCCCCACGCCGAACCCGGCGATCCGCGGCGCATTCCGCGCGACGATCGTCCCGAGCACACCCGACATCAGCAGGAAGCCGAAGATCGCTTCGAGGACGATGCCGTTGCCGAGGGTGATGGTCGAATTGAGCGTTGGCGTGCCGTAGGCGACCACATGGCCCACGTTCGGCGCGAGGAAGCTCCGCACCAGGAACGCCGCCACGAGGGCACCGACCAGCTGCGAGAGGATGTAGACGAACGCATCGCGTCCATCGATCTTCCGGATGGCGAGCAACCCCAGCGTCACCGCCGGATTGAGCTGCCCCCCCGAGACATCCATCGTGACCGAGATCGCGATCGACAGGATGATCGCATGCACCATCGCGATCCCGAAGACGTGATAACCGGCGCCGGGGAAGAAGTCGGCGACGATCACGCCGCAGCCGAAGAAGACGAGGAACGCGGTGCCGAGCATTTCGGCAATCGCCCGGCGGGCAAGGGTTGGCATCAGGCCAGGTCTCCTGCAGATCGAGGGTGTAGATGGTTCGCGGGAACAACCGCGAATCTACACGCCCGGATCGCGAAGCAGGAGCGTCGCGTTGCAGCCGCCGAAGCCGAACGAATTCTTGAGGACCGCCCGGGGGCTGCGCTCGAGGCCGCACGGCGGGACGCGATGCAGCTCGCCGGCGGGGTCGGGGTCGATGCAGTTGAGCGTCGGCGGGATCCAGCCACGCTGCATCGACATGCAGACGATCGCCGTCTCGATCGCACCGGTCGCGCCCAGGGCGTGCGCGTGCCAACCTTTCGTCCCGCTGACAGGGAGGCGATCGGTATGGTCGCCGAAGACCTCGCGGATCGCGCGCGCCTCGGTGCTGTCGTTGAGCGGCGTCGACGACCCATGCGCGTTGACCCACTCCACGTCGTTCGGGGCGCAATCGGCGCTGTCCAGCGCCAGCCGCATCGCACGGATCGCCTCCCGCCCGTCGGGGCGCGGCTGCGTCATATGGTAGGCGTCGTTGGTGAGTCCGAAGCCGGCGATCTCGGCGTAGATCGGCGCGCCGCGCGAGACGGCGCGTTCCAGCTCCTCCACCACGACGAACCCCGCGCCTTCCGCCATTACGAAGCCGTCGCGGCCGATGTCGAACGGGCGCGATGCCGTGGCGGGATCGGCGTTGCGGGTGCTCATGGCGCGGATCAGCGAGAACGATCCGTAGCACAGCGGATAGAGCGGTGCTTCGCTCCCGCCGGCGATCATCACATCGGCGTCGCCGCGGACGATCGCATCGCGGGCGCTGCCGATCGCCAGCGTTCCCGAGGCGCAGCTCATCGCGTTGGTGGAATTGACGCCGACGACTCCATGCGTGATCGCGATGTTGCACGAGATCGCGCCGCCGAAGACGGTGAGCGCGAGCAACGGATCGACTTCGCGCGGACCGCCGGTCGTGTACTTCATCATCTCCAACTCGGCAAAACCGACGCCGCCGAGCGCGGTGCCGGCGAAGACGCCGACGCGATCGGGTTGTTCGCGGGCGAGATCGAGCGACGCGTCGTCGATCGCCATCTGTGCCGCGGCCAGGGCCAGTTGCGAGCAGCGGTCGGTGCGGCGTGCCTGCTTCGACGACAGCATCTCGACCGGATCGAAGTCGTTGATCTGCGCCGCGACGTGCGAGCGAAACGGCGACGAGTCGAAGCGCGTGATGCATTGCACCGCGGAGCGCGGTTCGTGCAGCCGCTGCCACACCGCGTCGGTGCCGATGCCGATCGGCGTCACCAGTCCGAGCCCGGTGATCACCGCACGACGGCGTGACTCAGTCATCGGCCACCGCGCCGGCCGATGCGGCGTGGTCGATCCCTGCGAGCGTGCGCGACGCGATCCCGTGGATGAAGACCGGCCCGATGATCGTCTTCGCCACGATTCCGCCGATCAGCGGCCACTGCGGGCCATTCCACTCGTGCACGATCGTCACGTCGCTCCATCCTTCCGGCGTTGGCTCGATGGTCCAGAGCACATCCATTCCCTTCGTCATCCCGCCGATGTGGCGGTAACCGATCCGGTGCCGCTCGGCATCGGTCGTCATCGCGGACCGCCACCAGGTCGGCCAGCGAAAGAGGCCGAACGGACGCCACGCCGCCATCTCGACGGTCCCGGCGCTCCCCGCGTCACCGCTCTCCCGGGTGACCCACCGGTAATGGGAAAGGATGTCTGGCCACCGCTCAACTGCTACCGCATGGCGCCAAACGACGGCAGGGGAGGCACGAACGACGCGTCGGTCCACCGTGCGCATGACTGGTCAGCCGATCGAGGGCGGCGAATCGACATCGGTCCGCCACCACGCCACGATCCGGCCGATCCCGAACGGGACGACCGACGCGTGCCCCGCGCCTGCCCCCGCGCAGAGCGACCGGAGTGCCGCGACAGTATACCCGCGGCGCAGCGACGTGACGCCGTCACGGATCGTGATGCGATGCATCGCCAGTGCGGCACCGGCAACGCAGAAACCGGCGGCGGCGAAATAGCCGGGACGGAGATCGGCGACGAGAACCCCACGCCGGGCGACGGCGCTGCTCGCGCGAAAGAGATCGATCGTCGCGTCGCGGCCGAGATGATGGGCGACCTGGGAGAGCAGGACGATGTCGACGCTTCCGGGGCGCAGCGGCAGCGAGCCGGCGCATCCGACGATAGACGGCAGGCCATTGTGCATCGCGAGCCGCGCCGCGACCGGCGTCCGTTCGAGACCGATCGACCGCAGCGTCACGCCGCGCTTCCTTGCTACCGCTGCCGCGCGCGGCGGCAAGTCGCCGGCGCCCGTGCCGATGTCAACGAGGGTGAGCGTCGCCCCGCGGTCCTCCGGAGTGAGCAGCTTTCCGATTCCGTATCGCACCGCTGCGGCGCCGCCGAGCCAGCGATTGGCGCGCGCGATGTCGGTGAGCATCCGGCGAACCAGCGCCGGATCGGTCGACGGATCGTCGAGCGCCTCGGTGCCGATCGGCGAGAGGAGCATGCCCTGACCGGCAGTCTGCGCGCCGCCGTGGGTCACAGGGCGTCGCCGTCGGCGTAGCCGCCGCGGTAGTGGAGGAGCGGCCGTCCGTGATCGGCGGCGTCGCCACCGGTGACCCGGCCGATGAAGAGGGTATGATCGCCCGCCTCGACCTGTCCCCACATCTCGCAGCTGATGTGCGCCAGCGTCCCCGACAGCACCACGTCGTTGTCGCTGCTTCGCGTCCACCCGATCCCGTCGAACCGATCGGAGAGACCGGCGGCGAACCGCCGCGACAGCGCCTCCTGCGAGGCTTCGAGGATGTTGACGGTGAAGCGTGTCGCGACCAGCATCGCCGGGTGCATCTCGGCGGCGTGATCGACGGCGATGGAGATCAGCGGCGGTTCGAGCGACACCGATGCGAACGAATTGGCCGTCATCCCGGCGGGGTGGCCCCGGTCGTCGAGTGTGGTGACGACGGCGACTCCGGTGGCAAAGCGCCCGCAGAGCCTGCGGAAGTTGTCGGGGTCGATCGGCGGCATGGTGCCGCGTGGTGCGGTCACCAGACCATCCGCGTGAGGTACACCGGATTGATCACCCGCCACGGCGAGACGAATTGTCCGGTGACACCGATCAGCGTATCGGCCATTCCCTTGCGCTCCAGCCGCGACACGGCGCGATCGAAGAGCGCCGGCGCGATCATCCCGTAGCCAACCAGCCGCTCGACCAGCCATTTGCCGAGAAAGGCGCGGCGGCGATCGTGGCGATAGCGTGCCAGGCGGCGCGCGGTGATCGGTCCGGGGCGCGACAGCGCCTCGTCGATCGCGATCGCGGCGAGCGCGGCGCCCCGCAGCGCGCTGCAGATCCCTTCGCCGGTAAAGGGATCGAAGAAATCGGCCGCGTCGCCTACGAGGAGAACGCCGTCGGCGGTGCTTCGGCGCGACATCGCGTCGAACGGACCGGTCACCAGCACCTCGCGCGTCATCCGCGAGAAGTCGATCCGGTCACGCACGCCCGGAAACGCGGCGACCCGATCGCGGAAGAACTGCATCGAGTTGCCGCGGGCATGCGCCGCACTCGCCGCCGGAACCACCAGCGCGACGTTGGTCATCCCGGAATCGAGCGCATTGATCCCGGCATACCCGTCGGGCGACACGTGCAGTTCGGTGACCGGCGTCACGTCACGCACGCCGTCGAAATGCGCCACGAACGCCACGCGGCGCATGGCGCCGCGACGGTGCAATCCAGCGCGCCGCGCCACCACGCTGCCGAGGCCGTCGGCACCGACGACGACGCGCGCGGCGAAATGGCAGAGCGCGCCGGTGCGGTCCCGGGCGGCGACACCCGACACCGCGCCGCTGCCGTCGTGGAGCAGTTGCTGCACCGTCATCTCTTCCATCACGACCGCCCCGGCCTCGCGCGCCGCATCGACCAGGATTGCATCGAGGATCCGGCGGCGGAGGCCGAGACCGGTGGCGCGGAACGGCGTGCCGCCGGCGCGGACGAAGCGGCCGGCGAGCCGCGACCCGAACGGACCGATCACCTGCGAGCCGTCGAGCGCCGCGCCACAGGCTGCGTCGACCGCATCGAGGACGCCGAGCTGATCGAGGTGCCGGACCGTCTCGGGACTCATGTATTCGGAACACGCCTTGTCGCGCGGGAAGCGAGCGCGATCGAGCAGCACGACCCGACGGCCGGCGCGCGCGAGATGAAGTGCCGCCGCACTCCCCGCGGGACCTGCACCGATCACCAGAACATCGGCGATCGGCTCAGTTGTCACGCGATTCCTTGGCCATCATCTGATAGATCGTGGCGCGAAGTTCGTCGGGACAGGTCGCGTTGTGCGCCGCCGAGACGAGCCGGTCGAGGAACGCTTCCTCGTGCATCTTGATGCAGAGGCACCGCCGGCAGCCGTCGAGGTGCAGGCGGAGGAGCGCCGCTTGATCAGGCGGAAGCTCGCCGCGACGCAAGGCGTCGAGTTGATCCACGGCGGCTTCACATTCAGGTGGGAGCATGGTCATTCCGAATTCGGGTGCGTAAGAATTCCCGTCGACTCTGCATAACGTCGCAGCCGACCCTGAAGGATCCTGCGGGCGCGGAAGAGCCGCGACTTGACCGTCCCCACCGGGATCTCGAGCGATGACGCGATCTCGGCATACGGCAACCCCTCCATGTCGCTCAGGACCAGCACTTCACGGAACTCCTCCGGGAGCGCGTCGACGGCCTGCAGCACTTCGTCGTCGACCAGTTCGTTGAAGAATCGACCCTCGGGATCGGGGTCGTTCAGGTCGGCCGGTTCGGGAACGCTTTCCATGTCGATCCCTTCCGGTGCCCGCTTGCGCGAACGCCAGCCATTGATGAACTGGTTCCTGAGGATGGTGACCAGCCAGGCACGGGCGTTCGATCCGGGACGGAAGGAGTTCCAGGCGCGGAGGGCGCGGAGCATCGTGTCCTGCACCAGGTCCTCTGCCGCCGCGGGGTCGCCGGTCAGGCGAAGGGCCACGCGGTACAGCGTGTCGAGGTGCGGAACGGCTTCATCTTCAAACAGCGCGATGGGGGCGGCAGCCATGAGCAAAGCTCGTTGGAGTCGAGGGGAGACGCCAGCGCGCCGGTGGCCGGACACGCCTCCGCTATCTTCTCACCACTCATGCACCCCACGCCGGCGCTGATCCCGCTCTCACTGCTCGAAGCCGTCCAGAATATCGATACCCCAGCCGACGACGGGCTGGGCGCCCTGGAACAGGAGCTCGCCGCCAAGCGACTTGGCCTTTCGCCGACGGTCGCGGCGCAGGTGGCGCGCTACCGGCAGCAGGTGCGCGCCGGAACCGACGTCGCCGCCGACGATGTGCTGGCGATCTTCCGTCTGGTGGGACGCCGGCCGGACGCGGCGCTGGTCTACGCCGATGCGGGACGCCGCGCAGCCCGCTACGCCGCGAAGCGCCGCTCCCTCGGCCAGCGGATCGGGATCGCCGCCGCACCCGGGAAATTCGGCGTCTCGCTGGCGTTGCGCGCCTCGTCGCGGATCGGACAGCGATGGCTTGGCGCCGACCTGCGGACCACCGACGGCCGGCTGCGCTGCGAGATGCACGACACGATGGCCTTGCAGGCGCGCGAAGATGGCGCCGCATGCCAGTTCTACACCTCGGCGTTTGCCGAGCTGTTGCGGCAGGTTGGTGGACTCGAGTGGAGTGTCACGCACGAACTCTGTTGCGGCCGCGGCGATCGCCACTGTCTCTGGCGCGCGATGCGGACGGAGGGATACGAATGACGGCGCTGGCGGAACTCGATCGCGACGAAGTCGCGCGGATGCTCACGCAGGTCGGAGCCGACGGCTGGCTCCTCTTCGACTTTCACGGCTGCAACCCGGTGGCGCAGCGGATTCTCCCCGGAGGGATGGGGACGCGGCGCGTCTTCGTCTGGGTGCCGCGACAGGGAGAGATGACGGCGATCGTGCATCGGATCGAGATGCAGCCGTTCGAGACATTCACCGGCACGATCATTCCGTTCTCGCGCCACGCCGAGCTGCACGAGGCACTGCGGAGCACGCTCGCGGGAAAGACGGCAGCGATGGAGATCTCCGCGAAGGACGCCGTGCCGTACCTGGACCGGATTCCCTGGGGAGTGATCGACCTGTTGCAGTCGCTCGGCGTGAAGATCGTCTCGAGCGCCGACCTGGTGACCCGGTTCGCCGCGACATGGACCGCGGCGGAAACTGCCGAGCACGTGAAGGCTGCCGAAATCCTGCGCGAGGTGGCGCTGGCGGCGCTGGCGAAGGCGGTGAAACTGGGGGGGGCAGGGTATACCGAATCGGCGATGCAGCAGGAGGTCGTCGGTGCGATGACCCGGGCCGGTCTGTCGCTGACCACGCATCCGATCGTCGGGTTCGGGCCGAACGCCGCGATGCCGCATTACGAGCCGCACCCCGGCGCCGACCGGACCCTGGCGAAGGATGAAGTGGTCCTGCTCGACCTCTGGGGCGGGATGCGTCCCCGGGCAGTCTTTGCCGACCAGACCTGGATGGGGTTCTCCGGAAGTGCTGTTCCCGCAAAGGTTTCCGAGGTCTGGGGAGTGGTCCGCGATGCCCGGGACGCGGCGATTGCGATGATGCAGGGGCGGCAGCAGCGGGGTGAACCGGTGCTGGGGTATCTCGGCGATCAGGCAGCGCGGGGAGTGATCGAAAAGGCGGGGTATGGGGAGTACTTCGTTCATCGGACCGGCCACAGCATCGACCGCGACCTTCACGGGTCGGGACCGCACCTGGACGACTACGAGACGCATGACGACCGGGGGCTGCTGCCGGGGACCGGCTGTTCGGTCGAGCCGGGGATTTATCTCCCCGGGGAATTCGGGGTCCGGAGCGAGGTCAACCTCTATTGGGGGGACCGGGGGATTGCGGTCACGCCACACCAACCCCAAACCTCGCTCGTGACCATAACTTGACACTTTTCCGGGGGGCCGACATATTCTCGGCAACCCGACAAAGCTCCGTACACCGCACCAAGCACCTCACCACTTCGCTCCATGATGCGCGACCATGATGTCGCGTCGCAGTGGTTTCAGTGTGGTTCCGCACCAGCGGAACATCGCAGGATCAGTCCCGTGCAGCTTCGGCGGGCGCTGAACACGAAGGATTGCTCCACCTCGTACCACGCCTTCGGAGGTTTCCATGACGCAGCGTTGTTTGAGAAGTCTGGCCCGCGCACTGTTTGCGACAGTGGCGCTGGTCACCACCGCCGGGATTGCGTCGCTCAGCGCGCAGTCGACCGGCAAGGTGCAGGGCTACGTGAAAGACGCGCAGGGGCAGCCCGTGGCGAACGCCAGAGTGACGGTGGTCGGCACGGCGTTCAGCGCGCCGGTCAATGCCCAGGGGTACTACTTCATCGAGAACATCCCGGCAGGGACGTATTCGCTCTCGGCGAAGTTCATCGGGTACAAGGAGAAGATCGTTGCGGGTCTCCGTGTCCTCGCGGGTCAGACGGTCAACCAGGATTTCCCGCTCGAGGCCCAGCCGGTCAACATCGCTGAACTCGTGGTGCAGACCTCCGCGGCGCAGAACGCGCTGGTCCCGCGCGACGAACCGACGACCAAGCAGGTCGTCACCGGCGACATGGTGGACAAGCTCCCGGTCGATCGTATCGGCCAGGCATTGGCACTCCAGCCCGGTATCGTCCAGGTGACGAGCTGCGCCACCAACTCGCCGTGCACGCCACTCTTCTCGGTTCGCGGCGGCCGCGTCGACCAGAACGCCACCTACATCGACGGCGTTCCGGTGCAGAACGGCATTCACACCGGCCAGGCGACGGCGACTGGCGGCAATGCGGTGGCAGGCGCACCGCAGCTGCAGGTCGCGACCAACGGCTTCGAAGAAGCCGACGTGACGACCGGCGCCAACTCGGCGTCGTTCGGTAACGCGCAGGCCGGTATCATCAACATTTCGACCCGCACCGGCGGCAGCAAGTTCACCGGCAATCTGTCGTACGAGACCGGCATGCTTGGCGGCGCGTACTACGGTCAGGGGAACAACAACTTCGCCGGTTCGTTCGGTGGTCCGATCACCAAGCGGCTGACCTTCTTCGCATCGGGCCGGCTCGAAGGCAACAATGCGCAGAACGGCGGCCCCTACGGCTGGCTCTTCCCGAGCTACTCGGCGGTCAGCATCGACACGACGTACCGGATCGCCAACGCGTCGAAGGTCGGTCCCGGCCTCAGCTCCGGTGTCACGGACAGCGTCGACGTCAAGGTCTACAACTACGCCGTCACCGAGGGTCCGTGCAGCTCGTTCCAGGGGAGCAGCTCGACGTACGCTCCGATCGCGAACAACTACGGCGCGACCTGCCACGCCAATCAGTCGTACCAGAGCCCGAACACGAACTACTTCACGACCGACAAGCTGAACTACACCTTCGGTCAGGGTTCGCGTCTCGCGCTGAGCTACCTCTATAGCGGCAACCAGCGTCGCAACACGCTCAGCGACGGGACGGCAACCGGCACGATCGATGGTTCGAACGTCGCCACGCTCAACTGGACCCAGACGATCATCCGCCAGGCAAACCACCAGCTGACGCTCGATGCCTACATCTCGCGCCAGTGGAACAACACGACGGTTGGCAAGCTGACGCAGTCGTCGGAGTCGGCAACGCGGTCGTCGCCGCTGGGGATCATCACTCACAAGCTCGACTTCCGGATCAAGCCGTCGGATTTCCCGATCGACTCGACGCTGATCTACAACGTGCTGCTCAACAACGTCGGCCACCGGATCGGCCTCACCGATCCGAAGAACACCGGGCAGTACGGTGCCGTGCCGTCGTACACCGCGAACCTTCCGCCTGATGGCGTCTGCGGCTGCGCGGCAGGAGGCAACGGTGCCGATGACACGCAGCTCTCGTACGACATCGAGAATCGCTGGGTCGGCAAGGCCGATATCGACTTCCAGGCCGATCGCTACAACCGCCTCAAGATCGGCGGCGAATACACCGGCTACAACCTGACCGACTTCCAGAACTCGTCGACCGGTTCGACGACCTTCACCGGCAAGCCGGTTCGGTACGATGCCTACGCCGAAGATCATCTCGATCTCGGTGACGTCGTCCTCGTCGCCGGCGTCCGCTACGACTACTACTGGTCGAAGGCGTGGCGCTGGAACGAATTCCCGAACATCTCGTCGCGTGCGGTACCGGCCAACAGTGGCGGGCCGGCTCGGACGCTGACGCAGTTCGGCACCGACTCGCTGTTCTGCCCGGCCGGCCAGGCGCCAAGCGCCGACGCAGTCTGCGGCCTGGTGCAGGATCCGTCGCACAACTACGTGTCACCGCACATCCAGGTCTCGTTCCCGGTGACCGACAAGACCAACTTCCGGCTCTCGTACGCGCAGGATGTGGAAGCGCCGGACTTCGGTCTGATCTACGCGAATTCGCTCTCCGACATCAACACCAGCGGCCAGAACTCGCGTTCACGCTGGGGCCAGGACCTCGACTTCGGCAAGACGGTGGCCTTCGAGTTCGGCGCCCGTCACGCCTTCAGCGAAGACATGGTGCTCGACGTGGCGGTGTACAACAACGACATCGTTGCCGACCCGTCGTTCGCCTTCGAGCACCCGATCAATCCGCAGACGCTCGCGGGGCAGGTGCTGTACGAGGTCGAGAACACCGACTTCGGCAACACCCGCGGTATCGACGTCCGCCTCGACCGTCGTATCGGCAATTACTTCAACGGCTCGCTGGCGTACTCGTTCCAGGATTCGAAGAACACCGGTACCGATCCGTTCTCGTACCTCGGCTTCTTCGAGCCGCTGTCGGGCTTCACCGGGACGCCGCCGACTGCGGCGCTTCCGACCGGCACGTCGCGGCCGCACTCGTTGACTGCGCTCTTCAGCATCCAGCTCCCGGGCGATTGGGAGAAGGGGACGCTCCTCAACACGATCCTCAAGCGGACCGGCTTCTACGTGACCGGACGCATCGCATCGGGGCTGCCGTACACGCGCTGCAATCCGACTGACCCGGGCTCGGTGGGTGTCGTGACCGGTATCGTCAACGGCGCAAACCAGACCGGAACCTGCGGCGACCTTGGCGCAGCAGAAGGCTTCAACACGTCGCGGTTCCCGATGCTGAAGCAGCTCGACCTCCGGGCCACCAAGGACTTCCGGGTCGGCCGGTACCAGTTCACCGGCTACGTCGACGCGCGCAACCTGCTCAACCTGACCAACGTCGTCGGCGTCTTCTCGCAGACCGGCACGACGAACTCGGGCGCGAACGCAGCGGTCAACTACACCAACGACTCGACCACTTTCGCCACCTTCGGCAAGACCACCGGGTTGTACAACGCAGCCGATGGCTCGTTGAACCTCCCGAAGACGATTGCCGGCTGCGGTGCGGTGAACAACGGGCAGGTATCGTTCGCGCCGGAATGCTTCTACTACATCCGGTCGGAACAGCGGTTCGGCAACGGCGACGGGGTATACACGATCGCCGAGCAGAAGGCTGCGTCGAATGCGAACAATGCCAAGATCAACAGCGTCTATGACTTTGTCACCGGTGGGCGAACGATCAGGTTCGGACTTGAAGTAAACTTCTGACCCGGCCCGGAGCGGCGGCAGCGTGAGCTGCCGCCGCGTCCGGACGACTATTCAGACCCGAGGAATCATCAATGCACGCACTGCGTAGTATGCGGAAACTTTCCGCCGGGGTTGCCTTGGCGGCGTTCGCGGCAGCACTCCTCCCCGGCACGGCCTCGGCCTGGCCGGCGCCGGGAGCGAAGCCACAATTCAAGCTCTTCGCTCGCGCCCTCGGATCGATCGGGGTCAACCGCGTCGAGCTCGGATTGGCGAGTCTGGGCAACATCGGTGTTGACTCGTCGGGTCGCGGTACGACGCAGGGCGGCTTCTGGCCCCGCGGTACCATCGACAACTACATCTTCAACTCCGGTATTCAGGTCGCCGGCCAGATTCAGGGGACCAAGCCGACCAATCCGTGGGGCGGCGACACGGCGGGCGGCCTGTTCTTCGACGCCACCGGTCTCCATGAGCATTCCGAAGGTGTCGAGAACGTCTTCAACTCGGCGAACTCCGCCGACGTCGCGTCGTGGCCTTCGGACGCCTTCGTGCCGCAGGGCGACGCGGTCGCCGATCTGTACGCTACGCCGCTGCAGGGATTGGTCAGCGCGTCGCAGGGCGACGTGCACTTCGTCGCGTGGGAAGGGAATCCGGCGCTCATCAACGGCCGCGCCCACCCACTCGGCATTCTCGCCGACCACCGGCTCCTCGCGTGGAACTATCCGGCCGGCAACCAGGACGTCGTCTACGTCGTGGTGACGCTGTACAACGTCACCTCGGCCAACTGCTCGGATTACGCCGCCGCACGTGCCGGAATTCGAGACCTCCTCTGCGCCCAGGGGCAGAAGTTCCAGTCGCTCAACAACGCCAAATACGGCATTACGCTGCCGACCGGTGGCTACACCATCGGCCCGATGCTCATGGCGTATGCGGCTGATCCAGACGTCGGCAACGCCAGCGACAACTACGCCACGGTCAACCTGCCGTTCGCGATGGGGATGGCCTACGACGCGACGTTCGGCAAGGGGACCGGTGGGTGGTCGTTCGATCCGGCGATCTTCGCACCGCCGTTCTTCGCCGGCGTCGGCTTCGTCGGCATGAAGTACCTCAAGGGACCTGATGGCCCGGGGGCGATCCAGCTCTTCACCAACTCGGTGAACGGTGCCGGGAACGCCGACCCTGCCAACACGACGATCCTCTACCGCATCCTCGCGGGGACGCCGACTCAGACCGATGGTTCATGCGATGTCCCGGGCGACCCGAAGGTCACCCACATCTGCTTCGTCAAGAAGGGAACGTTCACGGACATCCGGATGATCGAGTCGTCGAGCCCGCTCACGCTGGCGCCGGGTGAATTCCGTACGATCGTCGTCGCGCTGATCTTCGCACCGCCGGTGGCATTGCCGGGCTTCGTGCCGAACGCGACGACGAACGTTGATCCGGGTGATCCGACCTGGACCTCCTCGTCCGACTCGATGGTGAAGTACAATGGTGCCAACCGGATCGACTCGCTGGCAGGGTTCGCCGGATACAACGGCGGATTGACCAATGGCGACGGCAGCCATCACGACCCGGTCCAGACCGACTTCTCGGTGATCAAGGGTTCGGTGATGGCGAAGGCGCTGGTGGCGCAGGCCGTCTTCAACGCGAAATTCCTCCAGGAATTCGCGCCTGACGCACCGCAGTTCTTCCTGATTCCGGGTGACAAGCAGGTCACGGTCCTCTGGAAGCCGTCAGACACCGAAACGCTGGGCGATCCGTTCTTCGCCGTCGTCGGTTCGCCGCTGACGAAGGACGCGGACGGCAATTCCATTCCGAATCCGCTCTACGATCCGAACTATCGTCAGTTCGATGTTGAGGGGTACCGGATCTACCGCGGCCGCAGCGACTCGCCAACCGGCCTTCAGCTCCTGGCGCAGTTCGACTACGCCGGCACGACGTTCAAGGATTTCACCGGCACCGTGGTCAGCGGAAACTGTGCCCCGGAACTCGGCATCGAGACCGATTGCCCGGTGACCTTCCCGACGCCGACGAATCCGACGCATGCGGGAACGGCGCCGACCAAGTTTGGGACCTTCAACATCGGGCCGCAGCCCTCGGGCGCTCCGCTGATCTTTGAAGACCAGAGCTGCACGACCTGCCGCGTTCCGCTGGCAGGTGGGACGACGTCGCTCACCGTGACCGCCGATACGGCGGTCTCTGGTGCACTCGACGGCTCATTCCCCCCGCTCGCGGACACCGGTGTACCGTTCGTCTTCATCGACCGCCTCGGCGCCTGTCAGATCTGCGGCGTCGTGAACGGCATCAACTACTTCTACTCGGTCACTGCATTCGACGTGAACGCACCGGGCCACGGCCCGACGTCGCTCGAATCGGCGCGTGTCACCAAGCAGGTCACGCCGCAAAGCGCGGCCGGGAACACGTCGTCAAGCGGCACCATCGCGGTGAGCGGGCTCAGCGGCCGCGGTGTCGCATTGACCGACACGACGCAGCCGACGATTGATACCCTCACGGGCGAATTCTCGAAGAAGATGCCGATCAGCAACTCGGCCTCGCTCTCGGTCGGCATTCTCGTGACCCAGGTCCTCAAGACTGTCACGGCCACCGTCAAGCTCGACTCGATTCTGCTCAATACCGCTGCATCCGGCGGTGGTGGCAACGAAGTCTTCACCGAATACATGTCGGTGACGAATACGGCCGGGACGAGCGTATTCTCCATTCCCGCCACGATGAACGAAGCGGACTACGGCGGTGGTGCGACGACGACGTTCTCAGCCGGGTTCGGTGCGCTGGCAGTCGATTCCGCGTCGTCGAGCGTCTTCGGCGGCGGCAACGGGTTCTCGATCCCCGCAACCATGACCATCCACGTTCCCGGCGGCTACACCACAGGGATCATGGGCCGTGGCTGCATCAACGGCGGTACCAGCGGGACGCCGTTCGCAACCAACCCCGCGCGTCTGTGCGCCTATAACGGACCGCGCTGGTTCATCGGCGACAACGAAACCACGGCCAATCCGAACAGCGACAACGGCGATGCCTTCAATGACGGTTCGCTGCCGGCAACGCTGAACAATGCAGGCGCGCTCGCCGGTGTGACTCACATCTGGCGGCCGATCGAGTACTTCATGGTCCCGACGAACTATCGCGATGTGGCTGGTGCGATGTCGCCGTTCATCACGGATGCGGATTACCGGATGTACTGGGGCGCCGGCGGCAAGGTCGATTCGGTCATCGATCTGACTGACAACACCGTGGTGCCGTTCGACACGCGAATCACATCCTCGTGGGGCTTCCTGAATCCATCTGCGGTTACTCAGGCGGGGACATTCGCCAATCGCTCGGATGGCGCCTTGACGTGGACGGCGATCAGCTGCGTTCAACCGCTCAAGAGCCAATCCGCAATCACGTCGCTGTATCCATGCAGCGGCGCCGCGGCAGCGCTTTCGCAGACCGCTGTTCCAGGACCGGTCCTGATCTGCGTCACAGGTGACGCGGTCGTTGGGACCTCTGGTCCCTCGGCGGCTTGCGACCAGGCCGTGACGCAGGATCCTTCGTCGGTTTCTGCGACTGGAACCGGCTTCATCCTGTACCTCAAGGGTCACTACTACATGATGACGCTCGCCGCCGGAGTGCCGGCGTCGGGGACCCAGTGGACCGTGCGCGACTACACCGGGGCAATCACCGGCGGCAATGGGCGAGCCGGTGCTGGCGGGAAGTATGTGTTCCACCCCGATCCATTCCGGCCGTTCACGGCTCCGGGAATCGGCTTCCAGCTCACGGTCAACACGACCAACACGGTCGCCGACGTCACGGGTGACGTCCTGGCGAAGGTGCACACGGTCCCGGATCCGTACTACGTGACCAGCGCGTTCGACCAGTCGGTCGATACCAAGGACATCCAGTTCGTGAATGTCCCGGCAAACGCGATCATCCGGATCTACACGGTCAGCGGCGTCCTCGTTCGGGTGCTGCAGAACAACACCAGCTCGTTCTCGGCGATCGTCCACTGGGACGTGCGTAACCGCACCAACCAGTTCGTGTCCAGCGGCGTGTACTTCTACAACATCGAAGCCGGCGGCCTCAACCGCACTGGCCGCATGACCATTGTCAACTACGCGAGCACCGTCCAGTAACGTCCAACGTTCTACACCTGGTCCGGCGCACCGCGTGGGCGGGCGCCGGACCGAAGGAGACAAAACCAGATGATTCGGTTCTCTGTTCTGAAGGGCGCTACTGCAGGCATGCTCCTCCTTGCTCCCGCCATTGCCGCGGCGCAGTCCACGACCGGCAATGACAACACCGGCTACGGCACTACTGCCGCCGAATTCCTTCTTCTTGGCGCCAACGCCAGGGGGATGGCGCTCGGTGGCGCCTATGCCGCGGTCGCAACCGACGTCGGCGGCCTCAACGCCAATCCTGGCGCCGTCGCGCTTCTCAAGCGACCGGCGATCCAGGGATCGCAACTGCAGTACGTCGGCGACACCAAGCTCGATTGGGGTGCAGTCGCACTCCCGTTCGGCGGCGGCTCGAGCGTCCTGGGATTCCAGATCGGGACCTTCGGCTTCTCCGACCAGCCGGTCTACACCGTTGGCGATCCGGAAGGCACGGGCGCCTTCTACTCGGTCAACGAAACTTTCATCGCCGGTACACTGGCGAAGAACTTTTCGGACCGATTCTCGGTTGGTATCACAGCCAAGGGCGTGATCGATCACCTCGGTGACGTCAACGGCAGCGCGTTCGCCGTGGACTTCGGGACGCACTTCCATTCGCAGCTCGGGGGCAAGGCAGTGCAGTTCGCCTTCTCACTGTCGAACCTCGGCACCAACATGAGTTATTCCGGTGAAGGGCTGAATCAGAAGATCGACCGCGGCGCGACGCGCGATACCACACCGGGCCAGGGCGGAATCGTTTCGCTCCCGGTCCCCGTCGGATTGCTCGCCTCGTCGTTCGGCCTTCCGACCCTCTTCCGGGTGGCACTCGCCTACGATGTGGTCGAAACGAAGGGCGCCAAGCTGGCGCTGATGGGTGAATTCAACCAGATGCGGTCGAATCGCGGCGCCTTCGGTGGCGGTGCGGAGTTCGCGGCCGACCACATCGGTGGATCGGGATTCGGCGTGGCGCTGCGCGGGTCATACACCTACAACCCGTCGCTCAGCTACGGCAACACCGGCCTGGTCGGATACGTCGAGCCAAGCGATGACAAGAACGCCGGCATTGCCTACGGCGGAGGGGTCTGGCTCGCGTCGAAGGGTGGATTCCAACTCGGCTTCGATTACGCCTGGAAGCGGATCGGCGTGATCGGCGACGTGAACTTCTACACCATTACGCTCGGCTGGTAACGACACCCATGACGGGGATTCTGCCACGGGGCATTACGGCCGGGATTTGCAAGGGAGACAATCCATGCTGATCGCTGCCGTACTTGCTGCCGCGCTCGCGAGCCAACAGGCTCCCGCGCCTGGCGGAATCCAGATGCGCGCCGTGCGGTTCTGGCTACCGGAAGCGCACAAGACAAGTGTGCTGACGATGGTCGAAGTGCCGTACTCGCTGACCACACCGGTCGGCACGGGGCCCGACGCCTACCTCGCATACCAGGTCGTGGTACGCGTCAAGGACGATGCGGGGAAGCTTCTCGACGCCGACCGGTGGACCAAGCACGCGGCTGCATCGTTGCGCACCGACAATGCATCCGCCATCGAGCAGATGAGTTTCGGAGTGCTCCCGGGGCACTACTGGGTTCAGGTCGAAGTCACCGACTCCGCAACCGGGCGCGTGACCACGGACAGCGTTCACTTTGACGGGTACATGCAGTCGCCGGGAGCATCGGACCTCCTCCTGGCAAACCGGATCCGCGTCGTTCCGTCGGGAGACACTGCCCTCGATCCGGGGGAAATCGCTCGAGGGAACTATCGGTTCGTGACGGCGCCGCAAGTACATGTCGACGTGTCGCAACCGGTGGTCGGATTCCTGATGGAAGCGTATTCGCCCGATTCGACCAGTGCCACGCTCACGCTCAAGGTCGCGATGGCCGACGGCAAGGAGATCGCGACACTGATTCCGGTGCAGAAGTCGATCCCGGCGGGCGGCGGCGTGATTGCGTCGCAGTTCTCGGTGGAGGGGCTTCCGGCGGGGTCGTACCTGATCAAGGCGGCGCTCGCCGTCAATGGCCAGACGATCGACCGCCAGGCATCGTTTGTGGTCAACGCCATCGAGCCGTCGTTGCAGCGTGAAATCGCGGTCAACAACGCATCACGCGGACTGGACGAGTCGTATTTCAACTCGATGCCCGAAGATTCGCTCGACGCCGCGGCGGAAGAACTCCAGATCCTTCCGGAAGTGACCAGGCGCGATCTCGAGCCGTACAAGCGCGACGAGCTCACCCTGGCCGCGAAGCGCCGTTTCCTGATCGAGTTCTGGGCCAAGCGCGACAACAACAAGGCGACACCGGAGAACGAAGCGCGGATCGCATTCTACAATGCGATCGCGTACGCCAACGCCCATTACGCGGTGCGATATGTCCCGGGGTGGAAGACGGCGCGCGGCCGGGTCTTCGCCAAGTACGGTTCGCCAACCGATTCGCTGAACGACAACCTGGGTGGCCAGAGCAAGGTTCGATATCTCGTCTGGCGGATTACCCGGTCAAAGGATCGCTGGTTCATCTTCGGCGATCGGGACAACAACGGCAACTACGTCCTGCTCCGTTCCAACGAGACATCGGAGCCGGGGACGCCAGGGTGGCGCGAGCTCATCGACCCGCAATCGGTCATGGATATCGCGAGCTGGTTGGGATTGCCGCGGGCCTATTTCAACAACGACAACTAGCACAGCGTTACACAACGGACTGGTGTCTGGTGGCACCAAGGACCTTTCCTCAGGAGTCCAGCATGAAGCAGATCACGTGTGGTGCGGTCGCGGTTCTCGGGATGTTCACGCTGGCAGGCTGCTATAGCTATGCCAGCAAGGATATCAACAACAGCAACTACGATCTGGTGCAGGCGAATCCGGTCTTCGCCACGATGAATGCCGGCGATTCGGACGAAGTCATTTTTCGCCTCGTCAACGACGCCAACCTCGGCGCACTGACCAGCTACACGATCACCGGCGTCCCGGCCGGAATCGCGGTGAACCCGATCCCCAATTATCGACCGCAATTCCTGAACGACACGCTCAATCCGACCGGCGACAAGACGGCACAGGCGTATTACATCAGGGGCATCACGCCTGGGCGTTACACCTTCGTCGCCACACCAACCTCGGTCAACACCGGGATCTCGACGACGGTGACGGTGCTGGTCCGCCCGATCACGCTCGGATCAGCCTTGTCCAAGCACACCGTCTCCTTCGGCGACACGCTGGTCCTGAGCGCACCGGCCGGGTCAGTCTTTTCGCACGCGTCAGCGGTGACCTTTACCACCGGGGCCGTCGGGATTGTGTCGCTCTCGGCCGATTCGACGAAGCTCACCCTGGTTGCAGGCCCGGGAATCACCGGACCAGCATCGGTCACCAACGTCGGTGAACTTGCCGCTCCGACGATCGTCAAGAAGACGCTCGTGACGCAGGATTCGCTGGTATCGAACCTGCTCACGACGGCGCCGACTACGTTTTCCACGACCACGCCGGATATCGGCGTTCCGATCACCGTGGCGCTCGGCAGCGCGCTCCGCTTTACGTCGACCTCGCAGGTACTGGTCGGCGGGACAAAGGCTGGCATCGAATCGATCTCGGCCGACAGCTCGACGGCGCAGGTTGTACCGCTCGCTGGAACGACCGGTGCGGTCACCTACACCGGTATCGTGCTGAGCTATCTCCCGGGCACCGCGCTCTCTCTGCCGTCTGGCCAGTCCGTGACCCCGACTTCAGTCTACGGGGGTCCGAGCAGCACGCACCCCAATTCGATCGCGACCGCTGACACGATTCCTCTGACCGGAAGCCGCTCTTACGTCGTGAGCAATGGCGGCGGAATTCCGACCGCGTGCTCCGCCGGCGCGGTGGCTGCCTTCGGTGGCGGTATCACCTGCGCATATTGGATTGTGACGATCGGGACTAACGCCAAGATGTCCGGCGACATTCGGTGGACTGCTTCGACTACGGACGATCTCGGCCTGATCCTTCAGAGCGCGGACGGTTCCGGCTGTCTCGCGGTTCTCGCGGATAACAAGGGTCCTGTGCTCGGCAACGTCGGCGATGATGCAACAACGCCACTGAATTGCGGTGAGTCTGCTACCCAGACGCTCACAAGCGGCACGTACCTCTTGACGCTGGTGAGCTTCAACGAAGGTGGGACGACGATCCCGTCATGGTTCCAGTTCAGGATTTCGCAGCCCTGATCAATTGCTGATCGCAGGGACAAGACAACCGCCCCCGTCCGGTCATCGGACGGGGGCGGTTGGTCTTTGGGCGATGGGTACAGCCTCACCTGTCGCGCCGTCAATGCCGATGTTCAAGCACCAGCGCGACGAACTCGTCGTGCGAGAGATGCCGCACTTCAGACCAGCTTCTTCCCGTGAGTCGTCGGACCGCGCGGTACGCCCACGCCGGTTCGTAGTTCACGTCGATCGTCTCGGCGCAAAAGGAACGATGATGCGCCTCCGCCGCATCGCGAAGTGCGAGGATCCGCGTCAGCGTGGAAAGCACCCTGAACGGCGGCAATCCGACTCGATGCAGCACACGATTGAGGTGATGTCGATTCCGTAGCCCGACGCGGTGCGCAAAGCCATTGGCCGATTCGTACGCGTATGGGCAGGAGAGGATGGCGAAGAGCAGACGAGTCGCCATCTCAACCGAATCCTTCGGAGCGGCAACGGGTGCAACAGGGTTGGACAATGGCCTGAATGGCAACATGTCTTACGCCTGAGATGGGACAACAAACGGTCAACTGATCTGACTGATGCCATGGACTATCGGTACTGCCGCTGCCATTTGAAAGGGGGATGATCAAAACGTCATAGGCGACCAATTTCTATACATGTGGAGTACGGCGCGGTCGCAATTGCGATTGGATACAATGTCACTGCGCGGTGAAGCCTCGAGGCCAGTGATGCCTCGGCGGATTGGTGATCATTGAAGAAGCTCTCGCTGCGCGGAGTGTTCGTTCCCGTCTCGGGTGTTCTTGACGACAGCAACTTTCATCTCGTAATCGGCTCAACTGGTTTCGTTTGCTGACCGCGATATCCCGTTTCCGTCCTGGCGGTATCTGGAGCGCGTCGTTGGCGAATAAAGATCGTTCTCTCTCCTTCGGGAATGTGCCGCGATGGTTTGGCTCCCGGTATGATTGTGTTGGCCAGCGTCACGACTGCTCTTGCCGGCATGTCGATTGGTTTGGCGTCCAGGTCGCGAAGAGTGATCGCCGGACCCGGAGGTTTGGGCGTTCGGCGCCGTGGTTGGGAGGTACGGCGCGGTGGTTTGGATGTTCGGCGTATTGGTTAGAACATTCGGCGCAGGGGTTTGGACGCGCGGCAACGCGGATTCGGTGCCGGGTCGAGCTGGATGGCTGTCAGCCGCGGAGGAAGACCGATCAATGCAACAGTCTCGACAGGCGTGCTCACCCGGGTGAGGCGCAGTCGCGGAAGATCAGCGGTGCGGCGCAGAGTATTGCCCAGGCGGCGCGCGTCTCGCCCCACTCGCTCCGGTCGCGGACCCTGCGGCACCCCCGATCCTACTGCATCGCCGCCATCGCCGCCGAGATATCCTCGCCGTTGCGCCACTGCATCTGGAAGAGCTTGGCGTAGATGCCACCGTTGCGCAGCAATTCCGCGTGGGTTCCCTCCTCCACGATCCGGCCGCGATCGAGGACCACCAGCCGGTCGGCGCGCTGCACCGTGCTCAGCCGGTGCGCGATGATCAGCGTCGTCCTGCCGTAGAGAAGCCGCTCCAGCGCCGCTTCGACCAGCCGTTCGCTCTCGTTGTCGAGCGAACTCGTCGCCTCGTCGAGGATCAGCACCGCCGGATCCTTGAGCACTGCGCGCGCGATCGCAATCCGCTGGCGCTGGCCGCCCGAGAGCTTGACGCCGCGTTCACCGACCAGCGTGCTGTACCGCTCGGGGAGCCGGTCGACGAATTCGTGCGCGTTGGCGACCCGTGCCGCCGCTTCGATCTCCTCCGCCGTGGCATCGGGACGCGCGTAGGCGATGTTGTCGGCGATCGTCCCGCTGAAGAGCACCGGTTCCTGCGGCACCGTGCCGATCGCGCGGCGAAGGTCACCGAGCGCGAGATGGCGGACGTCTATGCCATCGAGCAATACAGCGCCGCCTTCGACATCCCAGAAACGGGGCAGCAGCGATGCGATCGTCGTCTTTCCCGCACCCGACGGTCCGACCAGTGCCACGACCTCGCCGGGGCGCATCTGGAGCGAGAGATTCTCCAACGTGAGCGCCGTGGTTCCCGCCTGATAGCGGAAGGCGACATCGCGGAACTCCACCTCGCCGCGCACCGGCTTCGGCAGCACCGCCGGCGCGACCGGATCGGCGATCTCCGGCGACCGCTCGAGGAGTCCGAAGACACGATCCGCCGCGCCAATCGCTTCCTGATACGCCGCGTAGAACGAGGTGAGCCCGCCGATCGAGGCCGCGATGTTGATGCTGTACAGCAGGAACGACATCAACTTGCCGGGAGTGAGATCACCGGCGAGCACCATCCGCCCGCCCTGCCACAGTACCACCGTGACGCCGCCGAAGACGGTGAAGGTGAGCATCCCGAAGAAGAGTGCTCGCGTCCTGGCGCGCTTGAGCGCCGTCGTGACCATCTGCGTGATCTGGCTGCCGTACCGTCCCCGCTCGTACTCCTCCTGCGCGAATCCCTGGACCACCCGGATCTGCGAGAACGCTTCTTCGGCGACCGCCGTGGCGTCGGCGACCTGATCCTGCACCGTGGTGGTCATCCGCTTGAGGCGGCGTCCGAAGAAGAATCCCGACGCGATGATCACCGGAACGACGCCGAGGGTGGTGAGCATCAGCTTCCACTGCATGATGAAGAGGATCACCACGCTGCCGACGAGCACCAGCCCCTGCCGCGCAAATTCGGCCAGCTGGTTGCTCATGATCGCCTGCACCAGCCCGACATCGATGGTGAGCCGTGAGGTCAGTTCGCCGGTGCGGCGGTCAGCAAAGAACGCCGGTGGCATCTCCAGCAGCTTGCCGAAGAGTTCACGGCGCAACCCGGCGATCGCGCGTTCCCCGGTGGCGGAGAGGAAATAGACCTGGATGTAGTTGAGGATCGACTGGAAGATGAAGAGTGCGCCCAGCGCTTCCGCGATCCGGTCGAGGAGCTGGTGGTCGTGCTGGACGAACGCGGCGTCGAGGAGATGCTGCGCCACGAGCGGGAACGCCAGCGTGATCGACGACGCCATGATCAGGGTGATCGTCGCGATATAGAGCCCGACGCGGTACGGCCGCACCCGCGGCCAGAGCCTGCGCACCGATTGGGGAACGAGGGCCCGGCGACTGCCGTTTCGCACCATCACCGTCCCGAATCCGCCATTGGCATCGACATCGGGGTCGGCGTGGCGTTGGCGACCGGCGCCTTGTCGAGGATGTACATCTGCGGCGGCGGGGCGCGATGCCCGAACGGAATCCACCGGTCGGCCGCCATCGCCACGAACAGGAGCGCCAGGTACGAGAGCGAGTACTTGTACAGCTTCCACGTCGTTGGAGTGACGCCGTCCTCGCGCATGATTCGCCAGCAGAGCTGCACGAAGCGCGCACCAAGGAGGACCGCGGCGACGCCGTAGACGAGCCCGGTCACGCCGACGATCGACGGCATGATCGTGAGCGGGATCAGCATCAGCGTATACAGGAGCATCTGGCGCTTGGTCTCGTGCACGCCATGGACATTCGGCATCATCGGGACGCCGGCTGCGCCGTAGTCGCGCTGCTTGTTGAGCGCCAGCGCCCAGAAATGCGGCGGTGTCCAGTAGAAGATGATCGCGAAGAGGTAGGCCGCGCCGAGGGAAAGTGATCCGGTCATCGCCGCCCAGCCGACCATCGGAGGGAAGGCGCCGGCGGCGCCGCCGATCACGATGTTCTGCGGCGAGGAGCGCTTGAGCCAGATGGTATAGACGAGGACGTAGAAGGCGAGCCCCGCGAGGGCGAGCCCGGCGGAGAGCGGATTCACGAAGTGCCAGAAGAGGACGAACGAGACCGCGCCGAGGGTCAGGCCGAAGAGGAGCGCCGCGTTCGCCGGGATCCGCCCCGACGGGATCGGCCGGGTCCGGGTGCGGGTCATCTTGTCGTCGATATCCCGGTCGAACCACATGTTGATGGCGTTGGCCCCCCCCGCCATCAGGTAGCCGCCGAGGGTCACCCACGCGACTTGCTGCCAGGTCGGCAGTCCGGCCGGGGTGATGAACATCGGAGCGATCGTCGTGATCAGGAGGAGCGAGATGATGCGCGGCTTCGTCAGCGTGACGAGGTCGGCGGCGAGCGACGGGTTCCGGACGGCGGTCGCTTCCGCGCGCGCACCAGCTGGGTTTGACATCAGTCTGACGGACCTTCCAGCCTCCCCCTAGGCGGGGCGGCAATTCAGTGGCAGTTTTGGGCACCGCAAAATACTTGGTGTGATCCGGCTGTGCAGGGCAAACACGAAGGGAGATCGGTGACCGAGCCTGCCGTGTCCGAAGACCGTCTCCCGCGCAATCTGGGGCTCTGGAGCGCCGCTGCCGTGCTGATCGGGACGACGATCGGGAGCGGCATCTTCCGGGTGCCAAGCGTCGTGGCGAAGGACGTCGGCGCTGCCGGCCCGATGCTCCTGGTCTGGGTCCTCGGCGGGATCGTGACCCTGACCGGTGCCTTGTCGATTGCCGAGATGGCGGCGGCATTCCCGCGGTCGGGGGGGATCTTCGCCTACATCCTCGAAGCGGAGGGGCGCTTCTGGGCCTTTCTGTACGGGTGGGCCGAACTCACAGTGATCCGGGCGTCGGCGATCGGCGGGATATCATCAGTCTTTGCCACCTACCTCGCCCATTTCATCCCGCTCGACGCCCAGCAGCAGCGCTACGTGGCGGCGATCGCGGTCGTCCTGATCGCCGGACTCAACTACGTCGGGATCTCCTACGCCGCGGTGCTGATGAACTTCACCACCGTCCTCAAGTACGGCGCGCTGGTGGGGTTGGGGCTCTTCGCCTTCGCGGCGGGAACACCGGCTGCGGCCGCGGCCCCGGTGACGGCGGTGGTCACGACCTCGGCGCTGCTGACCGCGCTCGTTCCGGTGATGTACACCTACGATGGCTGGTCGAACCTCTCTTTCATCGGCGGCGAGGTGAAGAATCCCGGCCGCTACATGCCGCTGGCGCTGATCCTCGGCACCGGCGCGATCGTGGTGATCTATCTCCTGATGAATGTCGCGTACCTGCATCTCCTCCCGGTCTCGGTGATCGCAGCGACCGATCGCGTCGCCGACGCTGCGGCTGGGCGGATCCCGCTCTTTGGCGCGGCCGGCGGTGCGATCGTGTCGGGGATCGTCATGGTTTCATGTTTCGGGTCGGTGAACGGGTCGCTGATGACCGGGCCGCGGGTCTTCTTCGCGATGAGCGACCGCGGACTGCTTTTTCCGGTGGTGGCGCGGGTTTCACCGCGATTCAAGACGCCGTCGGTGGCGATCTGGCTCGCCGCCGCGCTGGCGGTGCTCTACGTGCTGCAGAACTCCTTCGCCCAGCTTGCCGACCGTTTCGTGCTCGGCACGTGGCCGTTTTACGCGCTGGCAGTGGCGGGGGTCTTCATCCTGCGGCGCCGGCGTCCGGAGATGCCGAGGCCGTACCGCACCTGGGGGTATCCGATCACGCCGGCGCTCTTTCTGGTGGCGTCGGTGGGGATGATGGTCAACGCGGTGGTGACCAATCCGCGCGACAATGGGTTCACCTTCGGAATCATTCTGGCGGGGGTCCCCGTATACTGGCTCTGGCGTTGGTGGGAGTCGCGCCGGGCCTGATCTGGCGCCAATGTCACCCTCCTGCCACGGCTGCGGTTTTTCCGGGTTTCCCAACTTGCAACTCCCGGCTTTGGGAACGACATTATCCCCCGGCGGTGCCACCGCCCACACGCGTTCACCATCTTGACAAAACAGGAGCAGGCATGCAGCGGATAGTGCGTCTGATGCTGGCCAGTGCGGCCGCGTTTCTGGTGCTGCTGATCGCGCCGGGAACGGCGATGGCCCAGGGGGCCACGACCGGTGCCATTGGCGGCTTCGTCCAGGACAGCGCCGGGAATCCCATTCCGAATGCGACCGTCCGGGCTGCGAGCAGCAGCACCGGGCTCACGCGGTCGGCAGTGAGCGGGTCGAACGGCCGCTACGTCATCAGCGGACTCGAAGTTGATCACTACAAAGTCTCGGCGACCGCGATCGGCTACAAGCCGAAAGAGGAAGGTGATGTTCGCGTCACGCTGAGCAACACCACGCAGCAGAGCTTCAGCATGGAGCACCTGGCGGTCCAGCTCCAGGAGATCGTGGCGAACGCCGCGCCGTCGACCGGTGATTTCGGCACCTCACGGACCGGCGCGCAGACGACCGTTTCCGACACGATGATCCGCCGGCTTCCGACCCTCAATCGCCAGCTGGAAGACTTCATCCGATTGACGCCGGAAATCACCACGACCCCGCAGGCGAGCGGCGGCACCACCGGCCAGGCGATCTCGATCGCCGGCCAGAACAACCGCTTCAATTCGATCCAGGTCGACGGGACCGATCAGCAGGACCGTTTCGGCCTCGGCAACACCGGTGAACTCGGTGGCCAGGCGAGCGGGCGCGGTATCTCGCTCGAAGCGGTCAAGGAGTTCGACGTGGTGCTGGCGCCGTACAACGTGACCCAGGGCGGCTTCACCGGCGGTCTGGTCAACGCCGTGACGAAGAACGGCACCAACACGGTGGCGGCGACGGCGTTCTACACCTTCCGCAACCAGGACATCGCCAGCAACGTGCCGTTCATCGCGAACTCGCAGTTCTCCATCAAGGAGTTCGGCGGGTCGATCGGCGGCCCGATCATCAAGGACAAGCTCCACTTCTTCGTGGCCGGCGAACTCAACCGCGCCACCAAGCCGGCGGCGGGACCGTACCTCGGCCAGTCCGCAAGCATCACCCCTGGGCCGCCGATCGACCAGGCAACGTTTGACCGGTTCACGCAGATCCTGGGAACGTACGGTATTCCCGGTGGCTCGGCGGGGCTGATCAACGACCAGAATCCGATCACCAACCTCGTCGCCCGCGTCGACTGGACGCTGAGCGACAAGTCGCGCATGGTCTTCCGCAACATCTACGACAATGCCAAGGGCGACGATTTCTCGCGCTCGGCGTCGACCTTCTCGTTGACGTCGAACCAGTTCCGCCGCGCCGAGATCGACAATTCCAATTCGTTCCAGTGGTTCCACAACAGCACCAATGGTGGCAACAACGAATTCCAGCTCGGCTACATCCACCAGAACTTCTCGCGGGCGCTGAGCTATGTCGGTCCGCAGATCCGCGTCTTCTCGGTGCCAGTGGCGTCGGGGTCGGGGACGTATTCGCTGATCGCCGGTGCGGACTCCAACTCGCACATCAACGGCCTGCAGCAGGACATCTACGAATTCCACGATGACTACACCTTCCCCTTCAAGGGGAATGCGGCGCACCTCGTCACCATCGGTACCCGCAGCGATCTCTACAAGTCGGTCGACTTCTTCGAACAGAATCTCTATGGCGCCTGGTCGTTCAACGGGCTCGATTCGCTGGCGGCGGGGAATGCGCACAGCTACGCGGTCGGTCTCCCGCGCGGCGGCGTCGATCCGGCGGCGCGATTCAAGACCGCCGATCTGGCGTTCTACCTGCAGGATCAATGGACGGTAAGTCCGCGCTTCAATGTGGTGTACGGTCTCCGGGGCGAGGCGCCGGTCTTCCTCGACAAGCCGGTGCACAGTGATTCGATCGCGAATCATTTCCAGCGCAACACCGAAGAAGTTCCGTCGAACTGGCTGATTTCCCCGCGGGTCGGCTTCAACTACAACAGCGCCGACGGTTATACGCAGATCCGCGGCGGTATCGGGACGTTCGCCGGGATTCCGCCGTACGTCTGGATGGCGAATCTCTTTACCAACAACGGCTTCGGCCTGGGCCAGCTCACCTGCGCCAGCGGGAGCACCGCGGGTCCGGCGCCTGGGCTCACGGCGGGTGAAGTGGGACCGGGGAACAACCCGCAGGAGTGCGCCAATGGTGCCGGCCTCAATTCGGGCCAGATCGGCGTCGTCAACACCGTCGATCCGTCGTACAAGCAGGCCGAAAATCTCCGCGCGACCCTCGGCATGGACCACAAGCTGCCGATGGGCTTTGTCGGGACGATCGACCTGACCTGGACCAAGGTTCTCGAGGCGCCGTTCATGACCAACCTCGACCTCGATCTGGCGCAGTCGTCGATCGCGGTGAAGACCGATCCGAATGGGCGGGTGATGTACGGCACGATCGCCGCGAACGGTGCCTCAACCAAGGCGCTCAAGCCGGGCGTGCCGAATATCTACAGCGGCGGCGCCTACGACCTCGAGAACACGACGCACGGTCATGCGTACAGCGCCGCGTTCTCGCTCAAGAAGGCGTTCTCGCGTTCAATCGCCATCAACGCGTCGTACACCTATTCGCGGTCATACTCGGTGCAGGACTTCACGTCGAGCGTGGCGGCGTCGAACTTCAACTTCGGCTGGGAAACCGCAGGGAACCTCCTCGACAAGACGACGACCGCTCCGGCGGCGTGGGATCAGCCGTCGCACCTCGTCGCTGCGGTGACCTACACCGCGCCGTGGAAGAAGCTCCCGACCGACATCTCGTTCATCTATCAGGGATTCTCGGGAATCCCGTTCACCTATACTTATGGCAAGGTTGGAAGTGCGAGCGGCGACCTCAACGCCGACGGCGTGAGCGGCAACGACCCGATCTTCATCCCCAACACGACGAACATCGACACCACCATGTTCGTCAACTTCACCGGATCGGTCGGTGGCGGCGCCTCGCGCAACATTTCGCGCGAAGAGCAGGCCGATTCGTTCAAGTCGTTCGTCAACCAGATGTCGTGCCTGCAGGACCAGCAGGGGAAGCTGATGTCGCGGCGCAGCTGCCGGAATCCGTTCTTCAGCACGCTCGACCTCTCGGTGCGGCAGTCGCTGCCGTCGCTCAGCGGCCACAAGCTGACGCTCGAGGCGGAGATCTTCAACTTCCTCAACTTCCTTGACGGGAGCTGGGGCCAGTACCGTTCCAACGGCACCTTCCAGGACGTCTTCCTCTTCACCCAGACGGCGATGAAGGCGGACGGAACGCCGATTGTCCGCTTCGACCCGAATCTCGCGAACCTCAACACCCGGTTCCCGAAGGTGGTCAACGCCAACAACTTCTGGCAGGCACAGCTGACATTGCGGTACGCCTTCTAGACATCACGATTGTTCGATGAAAAGGGTTCCGCAGTTCGCGGAGCCCTTTTCATTTGTCCGTCACGTCGCGACGATCTCGCGTTGACCCGCTGTTGACGGTGGCGCGGTCAACTTGGTCATGGACGCGGTCATCATCTCACTTCGGCTCGTTCCCGGATCGCCGGTGCTGGCGACTGACACCGGCCGCGCGACCCTCTTCGGGGTCTGGCTCCGCGAGCGGGTGATCGCCGCCGCGGCGCAGTCGCCGGCGATTCGCTGTCACGTCATCGCGCTCGAGGGCCGCGCGATGTCCGTCGTGCTGGTCCCGGCCGTTCCGCTCCGGACAAGATCTGCGATTCGCGGATGTGCCGATCGGATCCGTCGGAGGACCGAGCTCGCCGCGCTGGCGATGTGCGGATTGTCCGAGGGCAATCCGCTCTGGCTACCGGATTACGACTTCACTCTGGCGAGGAGCACCACGGCGATGAGAAGGAAGACGACATTCATCGACCACGCGGCGACGTGATAGTCGATGATTCCCTTGCCGCCGACCGCCTTCATGATCTGCAGGCCGGTGAGGTACGCCAGCGTCGTGCCGAGCGCGATGGCGAGGCCGATCGCGGCGCCCGCGCGGGCGTTGGTGATGGCAAGCGGGGCGCCGAAGAGGGCCACGATAAGGCAGGCAACCGGCACGGCGTACTTGAGCGGCAATTCGACGCCGAGAGCTCCCGGGTCGGCGCCTGAGAGCTTGAGGCGCTTGAGATAGTCCCGCAATTCGGCGGTGGTCATCTCCTCGGCCTTCTTGTCCTGGGTCATCAGCGCGGCCGGTGATTCGCTGAACGGCCTGAGCCGCATGCTCCTGAACTGGAAGGTCGCCAGGACGTCGAGAGAATCCGACACGAGATAGGCGTTGCCGCGCCGGAGTGACCACCACCCCTTCGACGGGATCCACACAGCGCTGTCGGCGGCGACAGTCCAGCGCTGCCCGGCCGCTGTCTGCGCGCCTTCGCCGACAAAGCCGATCGCCCGCGGCGGCTGGGCGTGCATCTCCTTGATCCCCCAGGTCCATCCGCTCGGCGATGCGTACGCGAAGGAGCTCCGGAATTGATCGCGCGCCGACGCCTTCTCATGGTGCAGCTCCTTCTGGCGCGTCGTGCTGTACGACGCCAGCTCCTGCAATTCAAAATCCGCCGGTACCGCGATCGTGGCGAGGATCAGCATCGGCGCGATGAGGCGGTAGAACGAAATCCCGCCACCCTGGACCGCCGTCAGCTCGCTGTGGCGGCCCAGCGCGTTGAGGGTGAAGACCGTCGCGAAGAGGACTGCGGCGGGGACGAGGATCGCCATCTTGGATGGGAAGAGAAAGAGCTCGCCCAGGAAGATCTGGTTGACGGGAACGTGCGCGTCGGAGAGGCGCGCAAAGCGTTCCGACAGATCGATGATGACCGCGACCGCCGGCACGCCGAAGGCGGAGATGACGAAGGTGATGCACCATTGCTTCAGGACGTAGCGATCGAGGACGCCGAAGGAACGAAGACTCATCGTCCCCGCCGCAATCCGCGCACGAATTCGGCGATCGCCGTGAACGGTCCGCCGGTGCGTGACGTGCCCATCTCCCGGTTCGCCGATGCGAGCGCGAGGATACCGGCCGCAGTAAAGAGGATCAGCGGCGAGTAGAGGGCGACGGCGGGGTTGAGCGCCCCGGTGCGCGCGATGTTCTCACCACCCTGCAGCAGGATGTAGAAGCCGAGGAAGATGACCAGCGACCCGCCGATGACGAGTCCGATCCCGCTGCCGGGATACTTGAGCGCCAGTGCCATGCCGATCAGGACGAAGCAGAATGACGCGAGCGGAATCGCAAAACGCTGGTGATACTCCACCTGGTACCGGCGAACCGTCTCCACGGTGCTGTGGAGGCCGTCGCGCAGATCACTGACCTGTTGCGCGGTGGTGCTGAGGCCGTTCGTCACGGGAACGATCGGCGGCACGAGGAAACGTTGCGGCTGGAGGACGGTGCCGTTTGTATTGAGTGGCGACCCGTGCGGTGCAGTTGATGGCGGTGCCACTGGTTGCTGCGGTGTTGGAGCCACCGGCTTCTGCGGTGATTGTGCCACTGGCTTCTGCGGTGTCTGTGCCGCCGCCTGCTGCGGCAGCATCAACCGCTTGAACCACGCCTCGACCTTGCGATAGGCGCCGCAGTGCGGTGCGAACTTGACCGGTGCGCGGGCCGACGGAGGCGGAAGGGCGCCGAGGCCCGAGAGGATCCGCAAGTCGCTGGCGGTGTACTGTTCGATCTGTCGTCGCTGGTTGTCGACGCTCCATTGCTGCGGACCGTTCATGTCGAGGAGTTCGCAGCTGCTCAGCTCCTTCTCACCGCGATTGGTCTGGTTGCCGGCCAGGTCCAGCTGCGTCTGGACATTGCGAATCGTGACCTTGTTGTTGACGAACTGCGTCTGCTGCAGCTGGCCCGATTGATCGTTGGCGAATTCGTAGATCTCGCCGTGGTGCAGGAGGAGGACCAGGTCGGTACCGTTCGCCGATTCGGACATGGTGCCGCTGTCGGCGATGATCAGGCGCCGGGTGTTCTCATAGAAGGGGAGATCGAAGATCGTGACATTGTGCATCCCGCCACTGACCGGATCGATGCGGTCGGCGCGGAGGACGTATCCCGACGGGGCCGGCAGGACGTTGAGCACCTGCTGCTGCAGCGCCAGCGTCGGTGACTTGCTCATCGCCGCTTGCTGGAGGTTGACCAGGCGGGCGTTGCTGCGAGGGCAGAGCTGATCGTACACCAGGAAGTTGACGACGGCGACGCAGGTGGCTGCGAGGAGTGCCGGGCGCGCCATCCGCCAGACGGAGATGCCGTTGGCGTACATCGCCACCATTTCGAGGGCGGCGGCGAGCTGGCTGTAGCCATATAGCGTGCTGACGAGGACCGCCATTGGCAGGGTGAGCGCCACCAGCGCCGGCAGGAAGAGAAGTACAGCTTCGACCATGATCCAGGCGGGGAGCGATCGCCCGCCGAAGCGCTCGATCAATGGCGGGAGTGACTGCAACAGCATCATCCCCGTGAGCGCCGCAACACCCCACAGAAAGGGGCCCGTCAGAGACCGCAGGATGTGGCGGGAAATCAGGCGCATTCTGGCTCAAGTCGCGGTAGCTTTGGACGTTACCTTGCAAACTAATCGGCCCAACCTTCGTTTCGTGGCGCGTCTCGCGCTCTTCGTTGCCGTGGCCGTCGCGGGGCGGTCGCTCCCGGCGGCGGCCCAGGGCGAAAGCCGCGTCGTGCCGGCCGATAGTGCGGGCTTTCTCAATCGCTCGCTCCTCTCCCAGTACGTCACCTCGATCCCGACACTGGAACCTCGCCTGCTCCGCGGGCCGCTGTTGCACGATCCGGCGCGGCGCCTGGAGCCGCAGGTCCTCTCGGCCTTCGACTCGGCGCTGGCGGCCACCGCCGCCCTGGTCACGACCGGCGTGCGACACCAGTCCGTGATGCGCCGGCTCATGATCCGGTCGCTGGCGGTCGACACGGCGGCACAGGACACCCATCACGGCCTCTTCGGACTTTCGCCCAACACCGCCGACGTGCTGTTCGACGGCAACTGGGAGGCGCAGCTCAGCTCCACGAAGCAGCGGAACCTCTCATGCACCCCGGCGCAGGCGGCGCAGCTGTCGTCGGGATGTTTCGGCGGATTCGGCGCGCCGAAGATCGACAACTCGGTGCAGCTCCGCTCGGCCGGCGTCTTCGCCCAGCGCTTCCACATCAACATCGATTTCGATTCGAAGCGCGACTACGCCGCAGGGAACATCGTCAGCGGCTACTACCAGGGGCTGGAAGACGAGAAGCTGCAGCGGGTCAACATCGGAACGGTGCAGTTCATCGCGCCGCCGTCGCGCTTCCTCACCGCCAGCATCCCGTCGAACAACTTCGGCATCAGCGCGCTGGCGGTATTCGGCCCGGTCTCGGTGCAGGCGATCGCCGCGACGCAGAAGGGGAGCGTCGTGGCCGACAAGCACTACGTGGTGGGAAGTACCACCGTCGAACCGCAGGACCGGCTGGTCCGCGACCTCGACTACGAGCAGGGGCGCATTTTCTGGGTGGTCGACCCGCGGACGATCCCCGGCTACCCCGCGGTCGACATCCTCAACAGCAGTGCGATTTCGCTTCCGACCGATCAGCAGCCGGCGGAGGTCCGCATCTATCGGTACGTGTCGGCCAATCAGGTTGCCGGCGCGAACTCCAACTATGACGGCGTCACGGCGACCGGGCTCAATGGGTCGGAACACGTCGGACCGCTGCGCTGGCGCCTGCTCAAGCCGAACGTCGACTACTGGATCGACCCGTCGGGCCTCTGGTTCATCCTCAAGACGCGGATCGATCCGAACGACAATCTGGCGGTCAGTTACACGACGAAGGCAGGAACGCAGGTCGGATCGATCCCGGTCACGGACAACCCCGCCGCGCGCGACTCGGTCCGGCTGATCTACCTGCCGAACCGCGGCCCGGCGTCACCGATCTTCCCCTACGAGATGCGCCAGGCATATCGCGTGGCAGGAACATCGCTGGTGCGCAGCTCGCTCACTGCGTCGATTCTCGTCGCCAACTCCGAGCGCCCGGCCAATTCGCCCGGGACATTTCTCTCGCTCCTTGGCCTGGCGGTCCCCGCTGATCCGGCGGCGCTCGATGTCGACAACCGCCTCTTCCCGAGGGTTCGTGACGCCGGTGCGAGCCAGGTGATCCAGGATGCTTTGCTGATCTTTCCGAGTGCACAACCATTCAGCAGTACCGGCCTGAGCACGGCGGAGCGGAACGATTCGCTGTATGCCACCCCGGAGTACCTCCTCCTCAGCCAGGGGCCGCCGTCGAAGTTCCAGTTGCATCTGCAATACAACGCGGCGGGCGGCGCGGGGAATTCGATCACCCTTGACGCGGTGCAGATCACGGAGGGAAGCGAGCACCTGACGGTGAACGGGCAGCCGCTGGTGCGGAACGTCGACTACACCATCGACTACATCACCGGCCGAGTCACCTTCCTGAACCCGACGGCGCTCTATGGCAACGGGACCGCCGACGTGGAAGCGTCGTTCGAGCAACGCGGTCTCTTTGCGGTTGCTCCGACGAGCATCGGAGGGCTGACGGCGACATGGAACCTCGGCCTGCGAAAGTCGATCTCCTTCGCCGGGCTCTACCAGGCCGAAGCGACCGGGTACACTCGTCCCGAAATCGGGTACGAGCCGAGAGCGTCGCTGCTGCTGGGGATGACCACGGATCTGCAGTGGGACACACCAGCGATCACCCGGTTGTTCAACCATTTCCTCCCGAAAGCGTCGACCGCGCCGTCGTCGGTCCAGGTCACCGGCGAGCTGGCGATCTCGCGGCCTGATCCCAACCGGTCGGGCGACGCCTATCTCGAGGAGTTCGAGAACAACAACGATATCAAGGTCCCGGCGAGCCAGAACTTCTGGCTGATGGGTTCTCTGCCGCAGTCGAATGCGGGAGTGGAATCAACCATTCCGCAGGGATTCGATTCGACCAACGCGGTGCAACTGATTCTGCAGAATCTGGTGCCCAGCACCCACGATTCCATCACGCAGCTCACGCCCACCGACATCGATCCGACGGTGGCGCTGACGAAGTCGAGCACGCCGACGATCGAGCCGGTGCTGTGGACGACACTGCACGCCGACACCGCCGGCGGCATCGTGGATTTCCAGTCACGGTCGCACTGGACCCAGCCGGCGCGGCCGGGGCAGCCCCGGTTCCGCTCGATGACGACCGCGCTCTCGGCGACGGGGACCGACCTCAGCCGCAACGACTATTTCGAATTCGCGCTGTACCAGTCGAGCGACCATCCGATCGACAAGGCGCAGATGAAGATCGTCATCGATCTCGGCCGTGTCAGCGAAGACGAACTCTCTATCGCGCCAACCTCCTTCCACGTGCTGGGGCCGGGTGACGCGATTCCGAAGGGCTTTGCGGTCGGGGACACCATCTATACCGGCAGGCAGTACATCGGCTCGGGGCGTCTCGATACGGAGAAGAGCTCGTTCGGCACCTGGAACGCCACAACCGATGACAACGGCATTCTCGCCGACCGCCCCGATTCGCTGCTCGGGCCCAACGGCAGTGTGGTCCACTTTCCGACGCTCTGCGAGGATTCGCTCGGCACGACGATCTCGTTCTTCCCGTGGGGCGATCTCGGTGCGCGATGCTCGCGACACAACGGCGTGGCGGACGCCGAGGATCTCGATGGCGACAACGTCCTCGATGCCCAGGGTTCCGCTGACAATGTCTTCCGGTATGTCGTCGACCTGCACGCCGATTCAGTCCGCAGCCATGTCATCGTCGACCCGACCTCGGGGGCGAGCGCCTCGTGGACGATCTATCGGGTGCCGCTCCACAACGCCACCGACACGATCGGCTCGCCCGACATTCATCTGGTCAAGCAGCTGCGGATGACGTTCGTCGCGCCGGGGACGACCGCCGATGCCGAACTCCCGGTGCGATTTGCGCTGGCGTTGATGCAATTCACCGGCGCGGCGTGGGCGGCACGCGCCGACCGGCCGATCGCCACATTGTCGGGGCCGACCGCAGGATTTTCCGGTTCGGTCCTGGTGGGGAGCGTCTCGACGCAGGACTCGGCGTCGTCGGGGCTGGGGTACACCTCGCCGCCCGGGATCGGCGACGCCGCGGCGACCGTGTCCGTGACGCAGACGCAGGCGGCAGAGCAGATCAACGAGACGTCATTGCGGATCCAGGTGGCGTCGCTCGACAGCGGTCAGCGCGCGGAAGCGTATACGCGGCTCGCGAGCGGAACGCGAAACCTCCTCGCCTATCGGGAACTTCGCGTCTGGATGCACGGTCACGGTCCCGGCTGGGACAACGGACAGCTGCAGGCGTATGTGAAGGTGGGGAGCGACGCCTACAACTTCTACCTGTACCGCGCGCCGGCGCACACGACGACGTGGGATCCGGAGATGCTGATCGACTTGCAGCAGTGGCAGGACCTGCGCGATCAGATCGAGAACGCCCGATTGCGCGGCGCGTTGCCTGACCCGGCGGCAGCGCGCGCGTGCGGTGGCGATTCGACGGCGTACGTCGCCTGCAACGGCAACTACATGGTCCAGGTTCGCGATCCGCAGGTCAACCCGCCGAATCTCGCCGCCGTGCAGGAACTGGCGGCAGGGATCTACGATCCGGGCCCGAGCGCCATTCCGATCGCGCAAACCGAACTCTGGGTCGACGATATCCGTGTCTCGCAGCCGGTGTCGTCCATGGGGGTCGCCGGTGCATTCACCGGCCATGTCAGCGCGTCGGATGTTGCCACCTTCGACGTGGCCGGCGTGTACGAGAATGGCCAGTTTCACCTGATGGGACAGGATCCGACGTACCAGAACACCTCGTCGCTGACCACCAATGCCACGGTGCATTTCGACAAGTTCCTGTCGCCGCGGCTCTGGCTCCGGATTCCGTTCAACATCGCGAGCTCATGGGGATGGGTGGCGCCGCAGCTGATCAGCGGTACCGACGTCAACGCGACCGGTATCGATGGGCTCCGGCTGCCGCGCAACGATGCGACGACCTGGTCGTTGAGCGTGAGCCATGTGTCGCACGTCGGCGAAGCGAACCTGACTCGGCTGATGTTCAACCCGATCTCGTTCAACCTCAACGGATCCGGCGCGACGAACATCTCGTCGCTCTCGGATGTCACGTCGTCGTCGTGGAGCGCGACGGTCGGATACTTCCTGAACAATCCACGCCGCACCTACCGGCTGCACCTCGGAGGGCTGACCAGCGGACTGCCGCGCTGGCTCCGCCAGAGCGCCGCGGGCCAGGGAGTGACGAACGCCGCGTTCGCGCCATGGCCGACGGCGATCCAGTTGCAGTCGTCGCTGTCGCACACGATGGGCGACATCGCGTCGTTTTCCGTCCCGATCCGGACGCTGGCCGATACCATTCTCAAGCCGGTGACGTCGGAACAGTTTCTCTGGCGCAACCTGGCGGGAATGAACTGGGATCCGCTCGGCATCCTGCATTTCACCAGCAGCTGGTCAAGCACGCGCGATCTGCGCCAGTACAGCGACTCCACCACCCTTGGCCGCGTGGTGAACGCGTCGCATCAATCGCTGTTCGGAACCGACGTCGGTGTTGAGCGCGACCGCACCATGGCCAATACCTTCGGCTTTGCGCCGAGGATTTCGAGCTGGCTCGCGCCGCAGGTGACCGTCGGCACCAACTTCATCCTGTCGCGCTCCCTGACGACCCGCAATCCGGTGCAGATCGTCGGCGACACGGCGGGTGCCTACATCCTGCCGCAGACGCTCGACAATTCGCGCGCCACCGAATTCCGGCTGTCGATGGATCCGAGGATCCTCGCGCAGCGGATCTTTGGTGATTCGGGCGGATTGTCCAAGGCGCTGGTCCGCGTCCGGCCGATCGAATTCTCGCGCCGCTCGACGATCAGCTCGACGTACGACCTCGCGACGTTCTCCCCGGACCTGTCGTACCAGCTCGGTCTCGGGTCATTCGATTCGTTCCTGCACCACCAGGGGCAGGACGCGATTGGCGCGGCGAAGGGGACCACCACGAATGTGACGGCATCGGTCGATCTGCCGTCGGGCTTCTCGGCGCAGCTTGCCTATTCGGCGAGTACCAACGACCAGTCGCAGCGGCTGAGCACCGGCGCATTTCTCACCACGACCGGCACGACGCAGAGCTGGCCGCAGGGGCGGTTCAACTGGTCGCACGTCTTTGCCTCGGGGCCGCTCCTCCAGATGGGGGCAAGTTCGGGGGTGCAGCGTGATCACTCGACGTCGATCTCTCCCTTCACCGACGGCACGGTCAGCAGCGCGGCCCAGACCAGCAGCCGTGTGACGCCGAGCCTGACCCTCGCGTTCCGGAACAACGTCCAGTTCATCGCCAGCGGCGAGAACGACCAGAGCAGCACGGTCTCCGACGGGAACATCACGCAGACGACGTCGTTGATGCTGAACGGCACGCTGTCGTGGAGCACCAGGTTGCCGAGCTTCATCTCCGCGACCCGGCGCAGCATCACGCTCAACTTCACCGTGAGCCAGAACAACAACAATTCCTGCATCCAGCGGAGCACCGATTCGACCTGTGTCCCGTATTACGACCTGCGGCGGTTCGAATTCCAGTCGGGATTTGCGGCGTCGCTGCAGCACGCGATCCGGACCGGCTTCCAGTTGAGCTACGTGCTGAACAACGTCGTCTCGCTCGGCCAGCCGACCCAGACCATCACGCTCAATGTATTCTTCAGCGTACCCCTCAACAGTCTGGGGATGTAGATGCTCGGTCGAATCCGCTGTGTTGCTCTTGCGACGCTCGCCACCCTCATCGGTTGCGGGGCGGGGAGCCCGCCGGCCAAGGAGTTCAACGGCAAGGCGGCGCTCGAGTACCTGACGACGCAGGTGGCGTTCGGTCCGCGGATCCCCGGAAAACCGGGCCACGCCGCGATGCTGACGTGGCTCGATTCGATGGCTCGCGTGCGCGCCGAGAGCGTCACCGTGCAGCGGTGGTGGCATCACACGGCGTCGGGCGATTCGATTCCGCTGGCCAACGTGCTGGCGCAGTTCAATCCGAAGGCGACCCAGCGCGTCCTCTATGTTGCGCACTGGGATACCCGCCCGCACGCCGACAACGACAAGACCGACAAGAACGGCGTGATGCCCGGCGCGGATGACGGCGGTTCGGGAGTGGCGATCCTCCTCGGAGTGGCCGATGCGCTCAAGAAGGCGCCGCCGACCGTTGGCGTCGATCTCCTCTTCGTCGATGGCGAAGACTACGGCGATTTTGGTCCGCCGATGGTCGACGTGCTTCTCGGTGCGGCGTATTACGCCAAGCATCAGCTCGCGCCGTCGCCGATGTTCGCCGTGCTCTGGGACATGGTCGGACACAAGGATCTCAGGATTCCGCAGGAACAGTTTTCGACCATCGCCGCTCCGGACCTCGTGAGCCGCGTCTGGAAGATCGCCGACCAGATGGGGTACGGTCACATCTTTACCGATGAGAAATACGGCGGGATCACCGACGATCACATACCACTGATCGATGCCGGCATTCAGGCGATCGACATCATCGACATCAACTATCCGTACTGGCACACCACGCAGGATACGCCCGACAAGGAGTCGGTCGAGAGTCTCGAGGCGGTGGGCAACGTCGCCGTCGGCGTGATCCGTCGCGCCGGGAAGTGACGACGACCGCGCGAACGAGAACCGCCTTGCGCTGAATCCGCCCTCGCGACGGCCGCGCCCGCGGCATCGTCGAGGGGATGAAAGACCTCTTCGCCGCTCTCTCGCGCCGCGAACGCCGCGCGATCTCGATCCTCCTCGGGCTTGCGGTTGCCGGCCATCTCCTCCGCGCCTTCGCAGCCGCACCCTCGGCGCCAAGGGTTGCCGCGCAACTCTTCGCACCGGGGTCGGATGGCGACCCCATCGCACACCGCGACTCGATCCGGCGGCTCTCGCGGCCGCTGGCCCAGGGAGAGCGGGTCGACGTGGACCACGCCTCGGCGGAGGAGCTGGCACGGCTTCCAGGAATCGGGCCGGCCCTGGCCAGGCGAATCGTGGCGGATCGCGAGAGCCATGGTGCGTTCGGCGGTGTGTCGGGGCTCTCCCGGGTTCACGGAATGGGGAAGGCGTTGATCACGAAGCTGATATCGCGCCTCAGCTTTGGGGGCGTCCCGGCCGAAGCTCAAGTGACCAGCGAGACCGACTCCGTCGACCTCAACCATGCCACTGTTGCGGATCTGGTGGGTTTGCCGGGGATCGGACCGTCTCGCGCCAGGGCAATAATCGCATTTCGCGACAGCGTAGGGCCATTTCGCGAGGTGGATGACCTGAAACGTGTACCTGGGATCACTGGAGCCCTGGTCAAGCGGCTGGATGGCCGAGTGGTGGCCCGCTGACCGACAACCCGGCGAGCTGACTCGCCAGTCAAGGCATCCCCTTTGCACCCACGGGCCGGGATGACCGCGCCGAATCCGTCTGCCGCCCCTCCCGCCGATCCCCGTCACGCCACGGATCGGCTGGGCGAGCTGTTGCTGGCCCAGGGGCTGGTCACCCGCGATCAGCTTGCCGCCGCATTGCAGGAGCATCGTGCGTCGCACCACCGCCTGGGGCTGATCCTGGTCCGGCAGGGAGCGATTGACGAACTCGAGCTGACGAAGGTCCTCGCCCGCCAGTACCGGATGCCTGCGGTCGACCTGTCGCGTTTCGAGGTTGATTCGCGGATTCTCCGGCTGATCCCGGCCGACCTCGCCCTCAAGCGAATGGTTCTTCCGCTCAAGCGCGAGGGGCGGACGCTCACGGTCGCGGTGGCAGACCCCGCCGACCAGGGGCTGCTCGAAGACCTCAAGTTCATCACCCGCTACGACCTCTTCGCGGTCCTCGCCGGCGAGCAGACGCTGCGCGCGCTCCTCGAGCGCCACTATGAGAGCGGCGACGAGCAGCTGCAGACGATCCTCAAGGAGATGGAAGGAATTGGCGAAGACGTCGAGGTCGTCTCCGACGAAGATGAAGACGCGGCGGCCGCGGCCCAGCAGCTCGTCGATGATGCACCGGTCGTCAAGCTGATCAACGGGATCCTGACCGACGCCGTCAAGCGCGGCGCCTCCGACATTCACATCGAGCCGTTCGAGCACGAGATCCGGATCCGCTATCGGGTCGACGGCGCGCTGCAGGAAGTGATGAAGCCGCCGCTCAAGATGAAGGCGGCGCTGACCTCGCGCATCAAGATTCTGGCGCAGCTCAACATCGCCGAGCGGCGGGTGCCGCAGGACGGGCGGCTCAAGCTGAAGATGGGGACGCGGGTGATCGACTTCCGCGTGTCGACGCTGCCGGTCCTGTTCGGCGAGAAGATCGTGCTCCGGATCCTCGACAAGGGGAACCTGACGCTCGATCTCACCAAGTTCGGCTTCGAGCCGAAGGCCGAAGAGGACCTGATGCGCGCCATTCTCAACCCGTACGGCATGGTGCTGGTCACGGGGCCGACCGGTTCGGGGAAGACCACAACGCTCTACTCGGCGCTGCAGCGGATCAACACCGTCGAGACGAACATCATGACCGCCGAAGATCCGGTGGAGTACAACCTGCCGGGGATCAATCAGGCGCCGATGCGTCCGGAGATCGGCCTCACCTTCGCGGCGGCGCTGCGTGCATTCCTGCGCCAGGATCCCAACATCATCATGATCGGCGAAGTCCGCGACCTGGAAACGGGCGGGATCGCGATCAAGGCGGCGTTTACCGGGCACCTCGTGCTATCGACGCTGCACACCAATGACGCGCCGAGCACCGTGATCCGCATGATCGACATGGGGATCGAGGCGTTCAACGTGGCGAGTGCCGTCAACCTTGTGGTGGCGCAGCGTCTGGTCCGCCGGATCTGCACCTCGTGCCGGGCGCCGGCGACGTACACCAACGCCGAACTCAAGTCGCTTTCGGCCGACATCGAATCGCTCCGCGGAATCGCCTTCCAGAAGGGGACCGGCTGCGAGCAGTGCGGCGGGACCGGCTATCGCGGCCGCGCCGGCCTGTACGAGGTCATGGCAATGTCGCCGGCGCTTCGCCGCATGGTCCTCACCGGTGCGTCGACGGTGGAGCTGCGCGATCAGGCGGTCAGCGAGGGGATGCTCACGCTGCGGATGGACGGGATGAAAAAGCTGGAGCGGGGAATCACGACACTCGAAGAAGTCGTCAAGGAGACCGCCGAATGACGCTCAACCTTCGCTCGCTCCTCGAAGAGATGATCGCCAAGGATGCGTCCGACCTTCATCTCACCACCGGGGTGCGCCCCAAGTTGCGCATCGACGGCGAACTCGCCGACGCCGACGGGGAAGAGGTGCTGGCACCGAAGGACACCCTGTCGCTCGCCTATTCGGTGCTGACCGAAGCGCAGAAGAAGCGGTTCGAGCAGGAAGACGAACTCGACTTCTCCTTCGGCATCCAGAACCTGGCGCGCTTCCGCGGCAACGTCTTCAAGCAGCGCGGCTGTGTTGGCATGGCGATCCGGATGATCCCGTTCATGGTGAAGTCGTTCGACGAGCTCAAGCTCCCGCCGATCACCGCCAAGCTCGCCGAGCGGCCGCGCGGCCTTGTCCTCGTGACCGGGCCGACGGGATCAGGGAAGTCGACGACGCTGGCGGCGATGATCGACAAGATCAACAAGGAACGGACCGGCCACATCATCACGGTGGAAGATCCGATCGAGTTCATTCATCGTCACCAGAGTTGCATCGTCAACCAGCGGGAAGTCGGTACCGACACGCCGTCCTTCTCGTCGGCGCTCAAGTACGCATTGCGCGAGGATCCCGACGTGATTCTCGTCGGCGAAATGCGCGATCTCGAGACGATCTCGGCGGCGCTCACCATCGCCGAAACGGGCCATCTCGCGCTGGCGACGCTGCACACCAACTCGGCGCCGGAAGCGATCAACCGCATCATCGACGTCTACCCGAGCAACCAGCAATCGCAGGTGCGGGCCCAGCTCGCGTTCGTCCTCGAAGGGGTGATCACCCAGACGCTCCTGCCGCGCGCCAAGGGCCGCGGCCGGGTGATGGTCGCCGAGATCATGGTCGCCACGCCGGCGATCCGTGCGGTGATCCGTGACGACAAGGTGCACCAGATCTACTCGCTGATGCAGGCCGGCAAGAAGCATGGCATGCAGACGATGAACGATTCGCTCTATCAGGCGTACATGAGCCGGGAAGTCGCCAAGGAGGACTGCATCCGGGTGTCGCCCAACTCGGCCGAGTTCCTCCGGTCGATCGGCGAGACGCCGATGGAAGAGGGCGCCATCATGGAAGCGAAGCGATGAGCCGACGCTATTAAGAATGATTCATAGCCACTGGAGTCCCCATGCCCGTCTTTGAATACACGGCGAAGAACGCCACCACCGGCCAGATCATGAAGGGGAGCTACGACGCTCCCACGCGTGATGAGGTCATCGGCCACCTGCGGAAGAACCGGCTCCTGCTGGTGTCGCTCCGCGAGGCGCCGCGGGAGATCAAGCTCGCCCTGCCGGGGCGGAGCATCAGCACGCGCGATGTGGTCATCTTCACCCGCCAGTTCGCGACGATGATCAACTCGGGTCTCCCCCTGGTACAGTCGCTCACGATTCTGGCGGCGCAGACGCAGAATCCACGGCTCAAGGACGTGACCCGGTCGGTCGTGTTCGACGTCGAGGCCGGCAATACCCTCGCCGACGCGCTCGCCAAGCATCCCAAGGCGTTTCCGCAACTGTACGTCAACATGGTGGCGGCCGGCGAAGCGGGCGGTATTCTCGACACGATTCTTCTGCGCCTGGCCGCGTTCCTGGAAAAGAACGACAAGCTGATCCGCAAGGTGAAGAGCGCGATGATCTACCCGGCGGTGATCTTCACCGTCGCGCTGGGCGCCATCGCGATCCTGCTCATCTTCGTGATTCCTGTCTTCCGCACGATGTTCGACTCGGTGCACATGGAATTGCCGCTGCCGACACGGATCGTGATCGGGCTGTCGGACTTCCTGCGCTCGTTCTGGTGGGCCGTGGCCGGTGCGGTCGCCCTGGGCGGTTTCCTGTTCAAGCGGTTCTACGATACACCGATCGGTCGCCGCCGCGTCGACGGCCTGCTCCTGGCAATGCCGGTGCTCGGCGACGTGTTGCGCAAGTCCGCGGTGTCGCGATTCACCCGGACCCTCGGTACGCTGGTATCGTCGGGCGTGTCGATTCTCGACGGACTCGAGATCACCGCCAAGACCGCAGGCAACACCGTCATTCACGACGCGATCATGGCGGCGCGCACGTCGATCGCCGGCGGCGACACGATCGCCGCTCCGCTCGACAAATCCGGCGTCTTCCCGCCGATGGTGATCTCGATGATCGCAGTCGGCGAACAGACCGGCGGCCTCGACGAGATGCTCAGCAAGATCGCCGACTTCTACGACGACGAAGTGGACGTCGCCGTGAGCGGCCTCCTGTCGCTCCTCGAGCCGATCATGATTCTCTTCCTCGGCGTGATCGTCGGCGGGATGATCGTGGCGATGTACCTCCCGATCTTCGGAGTGATGCAGACAGTGCAGTAATCGCGGCATCCGCGGTGATACGGAGCGGGAGAAGGGGCCATGCCTCTTCTCCCGTTTCGCGTTCCGGGCCATCCCCCGCCCCATTGAGCGCCCGTTCGCGTAATATTCGAGACCCTCTTCCCGGACAACTTTGCATGCGCGTTTCGCGTTGTGTCGTCGCGGCAATCGCTCTTGGCCTGGCCGCCGCCCCGCTGGCGGCGCAGGACAACTACGAGATCCAGGTGTATGGCTCCGAGCTCGTCGCCCCCGGCGCGACGATGGTCGAGCTCCACAGCAACTACACCAACCATACCGGCGTCGACATCGGGCCAGGGATGGTGTCGACGTATCACGCGCTGCACGAGACGGTCGAGATCACCCACGGCTTCAATTCGTTCTTCGAACTGGGGTACTACAACTTCACGTCGATCAATCCCGATGGCGGATTCAACTGGGTCGGCACCCACCTGCGGCCCCGGTTCTCGGTCCCCGCCAGCTGGCACTGGCCGGTCGGCGTGTCGATCTCCCAGGAGTTCGGCTACCAGCGGAAGGAATTCTCCCCGGATACCTGGACGTACGAATTCCGTCCGATCATCGACCAGAAGCTCGGGCGCTTCTACTGGGCGGTCAATCCATCACTGGAGCTCTCGCTCAAGGGCGAGGGGCAGCACAACGGCTTCGAATTCTCGCCCAATGTGCAGGTGGGCCTGGACGTGAGTCGCCGGGTCAACCTGGCGCTGGAGTATTACGGCAACTTCGGGCCGCTGTCAGGGTTCGATCCGGTGTCGCAGACTGAGCAGGAGCTCTTCCCGGCGATCAACTACGATTTCGGGCCGGACTGGGAGTTCAACCTCGGCGTCGGGATGGCGCTCACCAGCCACACCGATGTGGTCGGTCTCAAGATGATCATCGGGCATCGATTCGGGATCACCAACCGGAAAACGCCGTAGCCATCCAGTATTAGTTTTTTCCCCGACTCTTTCGGAAAGTTTTCCATGTTCCGCATGGCTTGTGTCGCGTCATGTATCCTGGCGATGCCGCTTGGTGCCCAGGTGGTGCAAGGGCTTCCTCCCAATCCGCCGCTTCGGCCATCGGAGGCGGTGGCCGACACGTCGATCTTCGCGCCACTGGTCCTGCCGAGCGCGAACCTGATCCGGACGGGGAGCGGGGCTCCCGGCGCGCGCTACTGGCAGAATCATGCCGATTACGACATCGCGGCGACGCTCGACACGGCGGCGAAGACGCTGCACGGGCAGCTCACCCTTCGCTACACCAACAACTCGCCCGATACGCTGCAGTACATCTGGATCCAGACCGAACAGAACGCGTTCAAGGCGAATTCACTGAATTCGTACATCTTCCCCGCCGATTCCCGATTTGGCGCCAAGAATTTCGAGGGCGGGGACGTCATCGAACACTTCAATCAGGTCCTTCCCGGTGCCACGCGGACCGCGGCGGGTCGGCACCTCCCGCTCCACCTGCGCGACAACGAAACAGTCACCAAGGTTGATCTCGCCGAACCGCTCGCGCCGGGACACACCGCCACGTTCGATGTCGCCTGGCACTTCCTGATTCCCGAGCACGGCGCCGACCGGATGGGTCGCGACGGCTCGCTCTACGAACTGGCGCAGTGGTATCCCAGAATGTGCGTCTACGACGACGTCCGCGGCTGGAATACCGAGCCGTATCTCGGCCAGGGCGAGTTCTATCTCGAATATGGTGATTTCAACGTCGCCGTGACCGTCCCCGCCGGCTACATCGTCGCCGCAACCGGCACGCTGCAGAATGGCCCCGAGGTGTTGACGCCCACCGAGATCTCGCGGTTGGCGGCGGCGTCCAAGTCGGCGACGCCGGTCCACATCATCACCGCCGACGAACTGAAGAGCGGTTCCGCGCGCCCACGGGCCACGGGGACGATGACGTGGCGCTTTGCTGCGAAGGATGTGCGCGACGCCGTCTGGGCCGGATCGCCGGACTACCAGTGGGACGCGTCGAGCTACAAGGGTGCGATGGCGAACGCGTATTTCCGTCCGTCCGCGGCGTTCAACTGGAACGATGCGGCCGACCAGGCCCGCATGTCGATCATGGAATACTCGGAACGCTGGTATCCATATCCGTGGCCGCAAATCTCCGCGGTCGAGGGACCGATCAGCGGGATGGAGTATCCGATGCTCGCGATGGAGACGGTGAGTCGCGACAAGTACGATCTCTACAACGTGGTCACCCACGAGATCGGCCACATGTGGTTCCCGATGCTCGTGGGGTCGAACGAGCGGGAGTACATGTGGCAGGACGAAGGGTTCAACACCTTCATCAATACCTTCTCCGAAGCTCGCCGCTACCCCGAAAAGGGCGATCAGATGGCGCGCGCCGCCGAACAGCGCACCGAGATCGAGTATGTGATGCGCGTCGGTGCTGACCAGCCGGTGATGATCAATCCTGACCGGATCGACCCGAACCTGCTGGGGATCTCGGCATACGACAAACCGAGCGTCGGCCTGCAGCTTCTGCGGCAGGAGATCCTCGGGCCGGCCACGTTTGACGACGCCTTCCGCACCTACGTCAAGCGCTGGGCGTTCAAGCATCCTACCCCTGCCGATTTCTTCCGCACGATGGAGGATGTGAGCGGTCGCCGGCTCGACTGGTTCTGGCGCGAATGGTTCATCGAGAACGCGCGCTTCGACCAGGCGATCGACACGGTGGCCATCCGGCAGTCAGGCGATACCAGTCAGGTCGCCGTGATGTACGGCAACCGGATGCGCGGCGTGCTGCCGATTCACGTCCGGTTCACCTTCGCGGACAGCTCGAAGCAGGACTTCACCTATCCGGCGGAGGTGTGGAGCACCAACACCAGCCACTACGTGCGCGAGTACGCGTTCGTCGGCAAGAAAGTCGCGAAGATCGAGCTCGATCCCGATCACCTGCTGGTGGATGTGGAACGGACCAACAACTCCTGGACGCCGAAGTAGCGGTTCGCTGACGGGATGGCCAGAAACGAAGAGGGATCTCGATCGCCGGTCGAGATCCCTCTTCGTTTGTGCGGTAGCTGCTGGTCAACGATCGATCGGCTGGGCGGCGGAACTGTCTGGCCGGGCGCGGCGCCGCATGCCGAGCGAGTCGCCGAACGGGCGCCGTCCGCCGCGGCCGCGGAACGCCATCGCCGAATCACCGGGCCGCCCGCGGCGCAGCATCGCTCCGTTTCCCATCGACGGGGCGCCGAACCGTCCTCGGGGCCCGAGTGCTGCAGGGCCGCGCATCATGCCTGGACGCATCAGTCCGCGCCGCATCTCCATCGGTGCACCTCGCATCGCCATCGGTGGCCTGCGGTTCGCCATCGCATTGCGTCGCATCGCCATGCCGCCGCGTCGTGGTCCGCGAAAGCGCGCCATCCGGGCCCGCATCACGCCGTTGGCGCGGCCGAACCTCCGTCCATGCCAGCCGGCGGCGTCGAGCTCCTTGCGCATCCGGTCGCGGGTGCGCCGAAGCGATGCGCGCTGATTGTCGAGCTCCTGCTGATACCGTTGCCGGATCGCGTCAAAGCGCTTGGCCGAGTCGGCGCTCGACCGTGGCGCTGCGGCGCGGGCTCTCGGCGCGGGACGAGCCGGCACCTGCGCCGTGAGAGGAACTGCAAGAAAGGTTGCTGCTGCCATCACCATCCACGCGTTGCGCATCGGATCCTCGTCGTTGGCGTGTCGTGTCCTTCAGATCGTACGCGCGCGAGATGGTGGTGGTTGTCCTACTTGTCGATCCCCGACCACGCGGACCATCCGCCCAGGAGATTCGTGACGTTGCGAAATCCCATCTGCTCGAGCATTGATGCACCGATCGCCGAGCGCGATCCTCCAGCGCAGTGCAACGCGACCGGCGTGTTGCGATCGATCGACGCCATCGCCCGGGGGAGCGTGCCGAGCGGATGATGCTCGGCGCCATCGAGGTGTCCCGCGGCCCATTCATCGGGATCGCGCACGTCGACGATGACCACTCCGTGCCGCTGCAGCTGCTCCACCTCGGCCATCGGAACCTGCTTGCCGCGGACCAGCGATCCGTCGCGCTTCCCGGCGTCGAGCAGCCCTGGTCCGAACATCCCCTTGACCCGGTCGATGCCGATGGACGCCAGTGCCGTCCGGGCGCCGGCGCCAATCGCCGGAGTCGGTGCCAACAGGTAGATGTCGCGATCGTAGGGAACCAGCCATCCCGCCCATTTGGTGAACGCGCGTGCGAACGGGATGTTAAGCCACCCCTCGCGGTGCGCCTCGGCAAACGCTCCTTCGAGCCGGACATCGATGAGGAATGCCTTGTCGCCAAGGGTGTCGAGCGTGGCCGGATCAAGGATGGGGAGATCGGTGGACGGCAGGACCGGCGGACCTTCGCGGTTGAGTCGTTTCATTTCGGCGAAATACACCGGCGGCTCCGATTGCCCCTCGAGCACCGATGCGACGAACGCTGCTTCGTCCCGAGCGATGAACGCCCAGCTGGAGAGCCGCTCGTACCCCAGCGTCGATGACGGCACCGAGCCGAGTGCCTTGCCACATGCGGAGCCGGCGCCGTGCCCCGGCCAGACCTGCATGTAATTGGGATACGGCGCGAGGCGTTGCAACGAACGGAACAACGCCGCCGCAGCGGCGCGCTTCGAGTCGGCAACTCCCGCCGCACGTTCGAGGAGATCAGGACGGCCGACATCGCCAACGAAGACAAAGTCCCCGGAGAGGATCGCAAACGGCTCGTTGCTCCGGGCGAGGTCGGTGACGATGAAGGAGATGTGCTCGGGTGTGTGTCCGGGGGTGTGGAGGACGTCGAGGCGGACGCGTCCGAACGAGATCGAATCGCCGTCATGCAGCAGTACCGCGCCATCCGACGCCGCGAACTGGTATTGCCACTCCGTGCCGCCTTCTCCCGACAGGAGCGGTGTCGCTCCGGTTGCCGCGGCGAGCTGGCGCGTCCCCGATGCGAAGTCGGCGTGGATGTGCGTTTCGGCGACACGGGTGATCGTGACGTGCTCCTGCCGCGCCGCGACGAGATACTGCTCGACGTCGCGCGCCGGATCGATCACGATCCCTTCGCCGCACTGTTCGCAGCCGATGAGATAGCTCGCCTGGGCGAGGCGGTCGTCGTAGAAGCGGCGGACAATCACTGTGCTGTCCTCCCAAGGGTGCGCTCGAGGAGCGCGCCGAGACGGACGCCGGCGCGGAGCAGGCGTTCCTGGATGATTGGACGTGCGCTGTCGGCGTAGTGCTGGTCGATCACCAGTGATTGCGGCAGATCGCGATAGACCATGTCGCGGGCGATGTCGTGCGATTCCATTGCCCACTGGACCGCCGTGCCGCCGCTGATCGCCGCGACATCGGGCCGGTGCGAGAGTTCGTTCATGATGTTCTGCTCGATCTGTTCGTCACTTTCGCCCCATGAGAGCAGCAGTCGGCTATCCCAGAGGGAGTGGAGATTGGTCGGGTTCGCGTCGAACGTGAGCTTGATGCTATTGCCGCCCTGATCATTGCGGTCGCCGGCGTGCAGCGGTTGATGTACGTCGCCGACGAGATGGACCACCCACTTGAGCGCCGTGCCGCGGGTCGAGTCGGGCAGGGACCGGTTGCCGAGGATCGCCGCCTGCCGCGTGATCTGCACGATAAGACAGTCGTCGTTCTTGCAGTCGCGCGACGGGACGTAGGTCGAGTCATAGACCTCGATGTTGACGTAGTGCCACGGCGACGTCTGCGGCATCTCCCGGCGATGTTCGTCCGCCCAGGCAGCGACGTCAGTGATATTCTGGCCGTCGAGGAGGCGCCGGGTTTCGTCGGCCACGGCAGGGGAGAGTCGGTTGAGGGCGACCTGCGCCACGATCCGGTGTCCGTCCGCTCCCCAGAATCGGGTCAACGACTCCGATCGTGGCGTGGGAACGAACATGACGGCGGCCGCGCCGATCGAGGCGACGTGGCGGGAAATGAGCATATCCGATCCGAAGCTGGGGTCACGCCCGAGCGCCGCGGCTCGGGAACGTCCACATTGTAGCCGGAGCAACCGTCAAATGCATACCGGCGGCAGAGGGTTCCCCACCGCCGGGAACAGCTGGCGGGGACGCGACAAGGAGCAGGGAATGGGCAGGAAATTGTGGGTATTCCTGGCGTTGGTCATGGTGGTCGCGGCGCTCCGGCTCGGGGCGCAGGACACCCTCGGGTCACGCATCACCAACGCGGGGGCGGTACGGGCCAACGCGGCGACCGATTCGGTCTTCATCTCCCGGACCCGGCTCGCCGATACCGTCGACATCGGCGATTTCGCCAGCGCGATGCTCGCCCGCATTGGCGCGCCGCCGTTCGACGATTCCCTCGGCTTCCGGGTCTTCTCCGATGGTCGATCGATCAGGATCCGCGGTCGCCTGATGGATTTTCCTCCCGATTCCCGCGCCGAACTCGGTCCGATCTTCTCCTTTCTCGACTCGACCTCAGTCTGGGAGGCGCAGATCTCGATGCCACAGCGGGACAGCGGCATCATGCGCTTCCGGCTCGACCGCGTCACAGTCCGGGGCTTTCCGATTCCCGACCTGCTGCTGCTCGCGGCAGTGAGTCAGTACAGCAAGCGCTACCCCGGAATGCTGCAGGCAGGTGGGCGCGCGTTTGATGTCGGCATGCCGAAGGAAGCGAAGGTTTCGCTGATCACCAACGGGATCGTGCTGAAGATGCCGCCGAAGCCTTAGCTTTGGGGCCGATGCACGACCCCTGGGCCGCCCTGCGGCATCGCGATTACCGACGGTTTCTTGCGGGACATTTTGCCACCACCCTTGGTGTCCAGATCCAGGACATCATCGTGGCGTGGCAGATGTATCTCGACACCCACGACCCGCTTTCCCTGGGCCTCGTCGGCCTTGCGGAGGCACTCCCCAACATCGCGACATCGCTCCTGGGCGGGCACGTCGCCGACCGGATGGACCGGCGGCGGCTCGCGATGATCTCGACCTGGATCCTCCTCGCATGTGCGTTCATTCTGGCGGCGCTTGCGGGAATCGGGACACAATCGCGGCATTGGCGCGTGGTCGGTGTCTATCTGGTCGTGGCGATCAGCGGCGTGGCGCGCGCCTTCCTGCAGCCGGCGCGAACCGCTCTCGGCGCCGGGATGATGCCGCGCGAGCTGCGGTCCAACGCGGTGACGTGGCGCAGCACCATCTGGCAACTCGGCGCCGTCATCGGGCCCGCACTCGGCGGTGTGCTCAACGCCGCCGTGGGGACCCGCGGGAGTTATCTCGTCGGCGCCGCGCTGGTCGCGATCGGGTTGATTGCGCTCTGGGCGATCGAATTCCGCGGTGTGCCATCCGAAGCGGGGAACGCCGTGCCGATCCGCGAGTCACTGGCCTCGGGGATTCGATACCTGCGCGGGCAGCAGGTCCTCCTCGGCGCCATGACGCTCGACCTCTTCTCGGTGCTCTTCGGCGGTGCGGTGGCACTCCTCCCGGTCTTTGTCGTCGACATCCTGCACACCGGCGTGTGGGGGCTCGGCCTGCTGCGCGCAGCACCGGCGGTCGGCGCGTTGGCAATGTCGATCTGGCTGGCGTGGCGGAAGCCGATGCAGCGCGCCGGCCGGTCACTGTTCATTGCCGTCGCGGCGTTCGGCCTCTTTACCATCGGATTCGGGCTGGCGCGCAGCATCTGGCTCTCGTTCGCGTGTCTGGCACTGGGCGGTGCCGCCGACATGATCAGCGTGGTGATCCGCTCCACGCTGCTGCAGCTGCTCGTCCCCGATCACCTGATGGGGCGCGTGACGAGCGTCAATCAGATCTTCATCGGATCGAGCAACGAGATCGGGTCCTTTGAATCGGGGATCACCGCCAAGATCATGGGAGCGGTGCCGGCGGTGCTGATGGGAGGATTCCTCACGCTCGGCGTGGTCGGCGCCACGGCGGGGCTGGCGCCGCAACTCGTTGCCGTCGGCAGCCTCAACGACGTGCGGGAGGTCCCCGCCTAGCTGCGGCGGAGCCGCCGCCAGTCGAGTATCACAGCGATGACCTGCGTGGTGATGGTGATCGCGCTCTCGGCGCACCAGCGACAGAATGATTTCATCACGAAGAATTCGTAGTACTTGAGCCGCAGCGTGAACAGGAACGCAAAGACGATCAGGATCGTCAGCACGGTCGTCACGGTGCGGTTCATGTAGTACTTCGGATTGAGCCCAACCATCGCCGTGATCAGGATCAGCGTGTAGCCGATCGTTCCGATCAGCGCCACATCGATCCCCCAGAACATTCCCCACCGCGACGTCATCACGAATTCGCAGGAATGCTGCGCATTGCACACCAGCGGCCCCATGTAGCCGAGCTTCCAGAGGTGCAGATAGAGCGCGACAAGGCCGGCGATCACCGACGTTGCGGCGATCCAGTGCCGGGGGGTGAACCCGGGCTCTGCTGATGTGGAGTTGGTCACGGCGGGATTCTATCGCGTCGGCGCCCAATTGGGAATCTCGATCGTGGTACCTTTGGCACCCACCCATGGCCGACGCTTCCGAAACCGTTCAACCGGCGCTCCGCCGGCGCACCTTCGCGATCATCTCGCATCCCGATGCCGGGAAGACGACGCTGACCGAAAAGCTGCTCCTCTACGGCGGCGCGATTCATCTCGCCGGGTCGGTCAAGGCGCGAAGAGCGGCACGGCATGCCACTTCGGACTGGATGGAGCTCGAGCGGCAGCGCGGCATCTCGGTCACGTCGAGTGTGCTGCAGTTCCAGTATCGCGGCTACCAGGTCAACCTCCTCGACACGCCCGGTCACGCCGACTTTTCCGAGGACACCTATCGCACCCTGATCGCGGCGGACAGTGCCGTGATGCTTCTCGACAATCGTCGTGGCGTGGAGGAACGGACTCGACAGCTGTTCGACGTCTGCCGGTTGCGCCGGATGCCGATTTTTTCGTTCGTCAACAAATGCGACCGGCCGGGCGGCAACCCGTTGCAGCTCGTCAGTGACGTCGAGGCCGATCTCGGTCTCGGCATCTACCCCGTGACCTGGCCGATTCACGCCAGCTCCGGATTCGTGGGCGTCGCAGACCGCCGCCGCCGCGAAGCGCTCCTCTTCGACCGCGCCGCCGATCACGGAGCGACACTGGTCGGCACCCGCCGCCTGTCGCTCGACGATCCGGCACTCGCCGAGCTCCTTGGCCCGGAGGGGGCGAGCACCCTGCGCGATGAACTCGACCTCCTCGATCATGCGGGACATGCATGGGATGAGGGCGCGGTCCTCGATGGAACACTCTCACCGATGTTCTTCGGATCGGCGCTCTCCAACTTCGGCGTCGAACCGTTCCTCCACGACTTCCTCGATCACGCACCTGGCCCGCTGCCGCGGCCGGCGACACCGGCCGATGTCCGACCCGACGACGCGGAATTCACCGGCTTCGTCTTCAAGATCCAGGCGAACATGGATCCGAGGCATCGCGACCGGATCGCGTTCGTGCGCGTCTGCTCGGGTCGCTTCACGGCGGGGATGACGGTGTCGCTGGCACGCACCGGCAAGGCGCTCCGCCTGTCGCAACCGCAGCAGTTCCTGGCGCGCGAACGGGTGGAAATCGAGGAGGCGTGGCCCGGTGACGTGATCGGCGTGCACGACCGCGGAACGTTGCGGGTATCGGACTCGCTGTCGCTGCGCGGTGACGTCACCTTCAGCGGTATTCCGCGATTCGCGCCGCAATTCTTCGCCCGCGTCGTCGTGGCCGATCCGCTGCGCCGCAAGCACCTCGACACCGGGCTCCGCCAGCTCGGAGAAGAGGGTGCGGTCCAGGTCTTCTATCAGGAGTCGATTGCCGGCCCGGTCCCGATCATCGGTGCGGTTGGCTTGCTCCAGTTTGACGTGCTCCTCTTCCGGCTCGACAACGAGTACGGCGTGCCGTGCAAGCTGGAGCCGCTGCCGTTCAAGCTGGCGCGATGGGTCCGCGGGAGCGATGACGCGATCGAACGCGTGGTCGAGGGGCGATCGCGCCTGCGCCTCTACGACGCCAAGGGGAGTTCGATCCTTCTCTTCGAGGATGAGTGGTCGCTGCGGCACACACTGGAAAAGGGCGAGGGGCTCGAATTCCTCGACGTCGCGCCGTGACGATCACGAACTGCAGCTGAGTGCCAGATCGGCCGCCCACGCCGGCGGCCGGCCTGCAAATCGCTCTGCCCCGGGATGCTCGTCGAACGGCGCCGCGACAATCGATCGCAGCTCGTCAATCGACGCGAACTCTCCGCTCTCCGCCGCCACAATCACTTCCTGCGCCATCCAGTTCCGGAGGACGAACTTCGGATTGGTTCGCAGCATCCGTTGGTGCCGCTCCGCGTCGATCGAGTGCTCGCGGCGGAGCCTCGCGGTGTACCGCGCGAGCCACGGTTCGATCGCTGGGCTTTGCTCGACCGCATCGCGCACCGCGCCTGCGCTGCTGCTGGCGTCGGGATTCGTCGCGGAAGTGACGCGCGACAGGGCGCGAAAGGCTCGCGTGTAGTCGCCGCGGGCGGCGTTCAGGATCGCGAACAACGCTGTCGCGAGGTCGGCGTCGTCCGGCTCGTGCGCGACCAGTCCCAGCTTGGCGCGCATCAACCGCCCCAGCTCCGCGTCGAACACTTCGCGATACGACTCGAGCGACGCGAGTATGTCGCTCTCCGTGAGCAGCGACCGGAGCGCCTCGCCGAGCCGGGCACAATTCCAGAGCCCGACCATCGGCTGCTGGTCGAAGGCGTAGCGGCCGGCTGGATCAGAGTGATTGGGAATGAAGCCGGGATCGTAGCGATCGATCCAGCCATACGGGCCGTAGTCGAGGGTGATCCCGAGGATCGACATGTTGTCGGTATTGAGGACACCGTGAGTAAAGCCGGTCGCCGTCCACGCCGCCATCAGCCGCGCGGTGCGTGACACCACCTCGCGGTACCAGCCTGCATATCGCTCGGCGGCCGCGAGAGTCAGCAACTGCGGCAGGTGGAGTCCGATGACGTAATCCGCAAGCTGTGCCACCGCGTCGAACATCGACCGCGACGCGAAGACCTCGAAACTGCCGAACCGGACGTGCGTCGGGGCGATCCGGACCAGGACTGCGGCGCGCTCGACCGTTTCGCGGTACACCGGCAGATCACTCGCGACGATCGCGAGCGCGCGTGTGCTTGGAATGCCGAGGCCGTGCATCGCCTCACTGGCGAGGTATTCGCGGATGGTGGAGCGGAGCACCGCCCGTCCATCGCCCATCCGTGAAAAGCGCGTCAGCCCCGATCCCTTGACCTGAACATCCCACCGCTCGTGCCGGTCATTGACGACCTCTCCGAGGAGAATGGCCCGTCCGTCGCCGAGCTGTGGAACCCAGACTCCGAATTGATGGCCGGCGTAGATTGCCGCCACCGGATCGGTACCCGCGATCGGTCGATCGCCGTTGATTCCGGCGACAAAATCGGGATCGCCGCCGGCATCCGGGCCCAGGTCGAGCAGTGCGGCGGCATCGGGGTTGAAGGCCGCGAGCCGCGGCTGGGTGAGCGGAGTCGGCGTGACGCGCTGGTAGAATATTCCGGGGAGCCGGGCGAACGAGTTGTCCCAGGTCAGGTCGTCGAGATGGCGGGTCACGATCGAAAGGTATCGGCCCGCTGAAACCTTGGTCGGGTTGGATACGTTTAGGATTGCAACAATGCCGGCTGGGCCGGCGGGAGCGCGCCGATGACTCGGAAATACTGGATGGGGATCGTCGCCGGGATGCTGGCGATCTTCTGCGTGGGACTCTTGGTGGCCAAGGGGATCAACCGCGGCACGAGCTTCGTGAAGAGCAACTTCCCGTCTGCGATGCCGTTGATGGTCGACGCCGGCTTCCGGGTCGACGGTCGCCGCCTTGGCGACATTCAGCGCCTGCAGTTCATCCGGTCGCAACCAGGGATGGTCGATTCGGCGGTCCTCACCGTCGCAATGAAGGACAGTGGCAGCGTGTCGGCGGTGAACGATTGCGTGCTTCGGGTGACCAATGGCCAACCGTTCGGAAGCCACACCCGCTTCGCCTGTGTCTCGAAGGCGGATTCGGCTGAGCTCGACCTGATGCCGTTCGGACACGTGATCCTGGAGCCGTCGGGGAAGACCGTGACGCTCTATGCGCCGGGTGACGACATCGACGATCTCCACGAGCACGCGTATCGCGGCACCGGCAGCAGTGATTCGGGGAACGTCGACATCCAGGCCGCCGACGACAAGGTGTCGATCAAGGTGAATGGGCAGGAGATCGTCCATATCGACGGGCATGGCGATCACGGGATGGTCGTGATCCGTGATGCGCATGGGCATCCGATCGTGCAGATCAACGGCGACAGCGGCTCGGTGAAGATCAACGACGCCCAAGGCCACGCCAAGGTCGACATTCACGGCGGCGATTCGAGTCACTAGCGCGCCCCGCCGCCCGCACCTGCCCGGCGGGGCGGTACGGATTACGTTTCCCGCCCCGCAACCGGACCTGCCGTGGCGTTGATTTCAGCCAGTGGGCTCGGCGTCTCTTTCGGCGCCGACGTCCTTTTCGATGACATCACCTTTCAGATCGAGCGCGGCGAACGGTGGGGTGTGGTCGGTCGTAACGGGACCGGCAAGACCACGCTGATGCAGCTGGTGATCGGCTCGCGCGAGCCTGATCGCGGTGTGGTCGCGCGTACGCCGGGGATGCGCGTCGCGGTGATGGACCAGTATCGCGACCTGGGCGGTGCCCGGACGGTGTGGGACGCCGCGGCGCGGGGATTCGCGGAGCTGCTGCAGCTGGAGCACGACCTGGGCGCGCAGGCTCACGCGATCGGCGAGATGGGCGACCGCGTGACGCCGGAGATGCTCGACCGGTACGCGCGCGATCTTGAGCGGTTCGAGCATGGCGGCGGCTACGAAGCCGCGGCGCGGGTCGACGCCGTGCTGGCGGGGCTGGGGTTCGACCCGGTCGACGCGAAGACGCGCGATGCCGAAACGTTGTCCGGTGGCGAGCGGGGACGCCTCGCCCTTGCGGGACAGCTCGCCGCGCCGGCCGACCTGCTGATCCTCGACGAGCCGACCAATCATCTCGATCTCGCCACTGCCCGGTGGCTCGAAGCGTACCTGCACGATCTCGACGAAGCGGTGCTGCTCATTTCGCACGACCGCGCCTTTCTCGACGCCGTCGCCGATCACGTCCTCCACTTCGAGGGTGACACGGCCACGCCGTACAGCGGGAATTATCAGCGCTTCATCGTGCAGCGCGCCGAGCGGCGGATGGCGCTCGAACGCGCGGTGAGGAAGCAGGACGCGAAGTTTGCGGCGGAGGAAGACTTCATTCGGCGCAACATCGCGGGTCAGAAGACGAACCAGGCGAAAGGGCGGCGCCGCCGGCTCGAGCGAATGCCGCGCCTCTCGCCGCCGCCGGGTTCGGACGGCGCGATGGCCGTGGCGTTCGCGCCCGGCGAGCGTGGTGGTGATCAGGTCCTTGCCACCGAGCGGCTCGAAGTGCGCGTGGGTACTCGGCAGCTTCTCGCGCCATGGTCCGGCGCGCTGCGACGGGGAGATGTGGTCGGCCTCATTGGCGCCAACGGCGCGGGGAAGTCGACGCTGCTGCGCACCATTCTGGGCGAGCGGGCGCCCGACGGCGGATCGGTCCGCATCACGCCGTCGATCACCACCGCGTACTACCGCCAGGATCTCGGTGACGTCGATCCCGCCGCCACGCTGTACCAGCTGATCGCCGCGCGGCGTCCCGCGTGGAATCGCGGCCAGATCCAGGGCCATCTCGGCCGCTTCGATTTTTCCGGCGACTCGGTGCAGCGACGCGCGTCATCGCTGTCCGGGGGCGAGCGCGCCCGGGTCGCGCTGGCGCTGATGATGCTGCAGGAAGCGAATCTCCTCGTGTTCGACGAGCCGACCAATCACCTCGATGTCGAATCGATCGAGGCGCTCGAAGACGCCGTCGAGGAATACGAGGGCACGGTGATCCTCGTCACGCATGACCGGGCGCTGCTGACCGCGCTTGCGACACGAATCTGGTCGCTCGAAGGGGGAACGATCCGCGACTACCCCGGGAGCTTCGCGGAATGGGAGGCGGAGCGGGCCGCCGCCCGTCCCGCGGCGGCCGAAGCGAGGGCGCGACGCGCAGCCGAGGAGAAGCCGGCGCCGCCGCAGCGATCGGATGCCTCGCGGCGGCGGACGGCGGAACGGACGCTGGCCCAGGCGGAGGAACTGGTGGCGCGCAGCGAGGAGGATTTGCAGCGGCTCGAACGAGAGCTGGCCAATCCGGCGCTCTATCAGAACTCGACTCCCGCCGTCGATGCGAAGGCACTGACCGCGGCGCGCGACCGGGCGCGGCGCGCCCTCGACCAGGCGTACGCCGCATGGGATGTGGCGACCAAGGCGCTTGACGAGGGCTGATCGTTAGATTTCACGCCATCCCGGAGCGTGCCGATGACCACCGCGCCTCACCCCCTCGACGCTGCGCCCGATCGCGCCGGGAGCCGCACGCGCGGCATCCGGCGGCACGGCGTCCTGGTACGGGTCACGCACTGGCTCAACGCGCTCTTTCTGGCCGGGATGATCGCGAGTGGCCTGCAGATCTACGCCGCCTATTCCCATTTCGGCTATCACGGCAACACCTTCGGCGCGCCGAATCCCTTTGACGCGACGCGTTACAGCGTTCCCCATGCCGTCACGCTCGGGGGGTGGCTCGCCGGTGGCCTGCGATGGCATTTCACGCTGGCGTGGCCGTTTGCCATCACCGGCGTGGCGTACGTCCTCTTCCTGATCTTCTCCGGCGAATGGCGCGCGATTCTCTTCCGTCCGCGCGACATTCCCGCAGCATGGCAGATGACGCGATACTATCTCCGGTTGCGCCGGGATCATCCGCCGCAGGGGAAGCACAACGCCCTGCAGAAGAGCGCGTACACCGTCGTGCTTCTCCTGGCGATGCTCTCGATCGCGACCGGATTCGCGATCGCCAAGCCGGTGCAGCTCTCCTGGCTGACGGCGATCTTCGGCGGCTACGAGTGGGCGCGCTACTGGCACTTCGTCGCGGTATGGACGTTCATGGCGTTCATCGTGGTGCATGTGGTCGCGGTCTTCGCCTCCGACCCGGCGTCGCTTCGCGCCATCATCACCGGACGGTATCGCGGCAGGTTCACGGCGAATGAGTGATCCGCGCCCGCATCTCCCGCGCCGGGATTTTCTCCGCGCGATCGTCCCGGCGATTCCGGCGGCGCTTGCCGCGTGCGGCTGGGACGGCGGCCGCCGGCTGCAGCCGGTATTCAACCGCGTCATCGCCTTCAACAACCAGCTTGGCGAGGACCTTCAGGCGGTGACGCACCGCACCGCCAATCCGACGCAACCGCCGCGCGGCCAGATGCCGGCGTACTACATCTCGAAGCATCTGCCGCAGTTGAGTGATCCGGCCACATGGCGCCTCGAGGTTGGCGGGCTGGTCCGGACGCCGACGCAGTTCACGCCCGAGATGCTCGGCGCGCTGCCGCACATCAGCTATTCGGTGACCCATCACTGCGTGGAAGGATGGTCGGTGGTGAAATCATGGCGCGGCGTGCCGTTTTCGACGATCGCGGCACTGGTCGGTCCGACGTCGGGCGCGCGATATGTCCGGTTCGACTCGTTCGACGACAACTATATGAACGGTTGGGATATCGAGAGCGCGATGCATCCGCAGACGATTCTCGCCGATGGCTTCGAGGGGCATCCGCTCGGGCCGGAACACGGGGCGCCGTTGCGGCTCTATTCGCCGATCAAGCTCGGGTACAAGCTCACCAAGTATCTCACCCGCGTCACCTTCACCGATACGAAGCCGGGCGGCTACTGGGAAGACATGGGGTATCCCTGGTTCGGCGGCCTCTGATCAGCTGCGGCCGCGCCAGCGATCCCAGGCGCGGCGATCCTTCTTTCCCGGCTTGCCCTCCCGCTCGAATGCCGGCGCGAGGCGGAGTTGCTCGCGAAGCCGTTCGCGCGCGTCACGCGATTCGGGCGTCTCCTGATAGAGTGCCGACGCTGCCGCGGCCGATCCCCGGCGCTCCGCCGTCCCCGTGACCAGCAGCCGATAGTCGTACGGGGGGATCCGCAGCTGAACGGTATCGCCCGGGCGGACGGAGCGGGCCGGCTTGGCGCGGTCACCGTTCACATCCACCTTCCCGCCATTCACCGCTTCAGTCGCCGCCGAGCGGGTCTTGAAGAACCGGGCCGCCCATAGCCATTTGTCGAGGCGCACGCTCTCGTCGGACATCCATCAACTCTAGTCTGCCGTAGTGCTGGCCTCTACCACACACCATATTTCGGATCTTGACGTCCACCCCGCCATCCTCCGCTGTCGCCCACGAACCGAGCGGCGACCTGCCCGTTGCGACGCCGCAATCGGCGCGGGGACTCGGGCGTCTCTCGATTCCGGGTCCGCGGACGCTGCTGCGCGGGATCATCTTCGCACGACTGCTCCTGATGGCGCTCTCCCTCGGACGCGCGCTCGGTCCGATCCAGGGTCAGACCGACGCCGCGCTCGGATCGATCCTCGGTGTGATGCTGGTTGCGCTGCTCGCGTCGGCATGGCTGGCATGGCGGATCTTCCGGCGGCTCGCGACGATTCCGGGGCCGAGCGCGCTGCTGCTGCAGGCCGCGGTGGACATCATTGTCGTCACGTCGCTGATCTCGTTCACCCGCGCCGCGGCAACGTCCGTCGCCGCCCTGTACGTGGCGCTGGTCACGGTCTACGCGCTCCTCCTCCCCGTGGGACGCGGCCTTCTCGCCGTGGGATTTGCGGTGGCATGTTACATCGCGGTCAGCATCCGGGCGCCGCTCGAACCGCCCGACATGCGATTCTGGACCCAGGTGGGAGTGATCGCCTTCGTCGGTGCGCTGATCGCCGTGCTGGGGAACCGTCTCACCGATGCATCGCGCGAGCAGCGCGCACTCACGGCAGCGCTGCTTCAGGCCCGACTCGAAGCCGACGAAATTCTTGGCAGCATCCAGTCCGGGGTGATCTCGATCGACGGCGACGGGCGGCTCGGCTACCTGAATCCGCGCGGGCGCACGATCCTGGGAAGCAACGGCGTCGGATTCGTACCGGGCCAACCGGTGCTCGATGTCCTTCGCGCGCGGTCGCGGGAGCTTCACGACGCGATCGAACGCGGCCTGACCGATGGGCGACGGATCGCGCGCGGTGAGGCGCAGGTCCGCCGATCGGACGGGTCGCTCTTTCCGGTCGGCCTCAGTACCACGACCTTCATCCGGCCCGGAAGCAATCGCCGCGTCGTGACCGCGATTTTCACCGACATCTCCGATCTCAAGCGCCTCCAGGAATACCGGTTGCGTGCCGAGCGGCTGGAAGCGGTCGCCGCGTTGAGCGCCTCGCTGGCGCACGAGATCCGGAATCCGCTGGCGGCGATTCGCAGCGCCGTCGAACAGTTGGCGCGATCGGTCGGTCCGGATGAAGATGACCAAACGCTGGCGCGCCTGGTGATGCGCGAAAGCGAGCGACTCAACCGCCTCCTGAGCGAGTTTCTCGATTTCTCCCGGGTGCGCGCCAGTAATTTCGAGCGGCTCGATCTGCTGGCGCTGGTGAATGACTCGGCGCGGGTGATTCGTGAACATCCCGAAGCCCGCGGAGTAGAGGTTGTCGTCGAAGGAGAGCCGGTTGAACTTGACGCCGACACCGACCTGCTCAATCGCATCGTCAGCAACCTGTTGCTGAACGCGGCGCAGGCGCTGGCCGGGAAGGGGCGGGTCGTCGTCTCCGCGGGTCTCGCACGGCCGGGCGAGGGATTGAGCGGGTCGGTCAACCGGCCAGTGAAACTGATCGTCCGCGACAACGGGCCGGGGATCCCCGAATCCGTGCGCGAGCGACTCTTCGAACCGTTCGTGAGCGGGCGGCCGGGCGGGAGCGGTCTCGGCCTCGCCATCGTGCAGCGCGCGGTGGCGGCGCACCGTGGCATCATCGACTTCGTCACCGCACCGGGCGCGGGGACCACCTTTTCGATCTTTCTGCCAGTGACTTGGAACCGGGAGGACAGGGCATGAGCCAGCAGCCGTCCGTGTTGGTCATCGACGACGAATCCGGCATTCTCGACACCCTTCGCATTCTGCTCAAGAAGGAAGGATTCGAGGTCACGACCGCGCAGGGAGGGAAGGCGGGGCTCGATGCGATTCGCGCCGGTGTTCCCGACCTGGTCCTGACCGATGTACGGATGCCGCAGGTGACCGGTCTCGACATTCTGCAGGCGGTGAAGGAGGCCGATCCGATCACTCCGGTCCTGCTGATGACCGCGCAGGCCTCGCTGCAGAGCGCGATCCAGGCGGTGAACGCCGGAGCCTTCTATTACCTGCAGAAGCCATTCGCCAATGATGAGTTGCTCGCGATTCTCCGGCGGGCATGCGAGTTCCGGCAGATCCGGGTCGAGAACAAGCAGCTCAAGCAGGAAATCAGGCGCACCGGCGGCGGCCCGCGCCCGGTGGTGACCCGGCCGGTGGGAAAATCGCGGCGATTCCTCGACGTGCTGCGCCTCGCCGACGTGGTGGCGCCGACCGACTCCACCGTGCTGATCGGCGGCGAAAGCGGCACCGGCAAGGAAGTGCTCGCGCGTTATATCCACGACGCGTCTCTGCGCGCCGAGGGGCCGTTCCTGTCGATCAACTGCGGCGCGCTTCCCGAGACGTTGCTCGAGAGCGAACTCTTCGGTCACGTGAAGGGGTCGTTCACCGGCGCCGTGCGCGACAAGCAGGGACTCTTCGCGGCGGCGCGCGGTGGCACCTTCTTTCTCGACGAAGTTGGCGAAATGCCGCCGTCGCTGCAGGTCAAGCTGCTGCGGGTGCTGCAGCAGCGCGAAGTGATTCCGGTCGGCGCCACCGAGGCGCTTCCCGTCGACGTGCGCATCATCGCCGCGACCAATCGCGACCTCGACGAAGAAGTCCGGCGAGGCAACTTCCGCTCCGATCTCTTCTACCGGCTCAACGTGCTGGCGATGGATCTTCCGCCGCTTCGCGATCGGCGTGACGACCTCCTGCTGCTGATCGATCGTTTCCTCCAGGATCTGGCCAGCGATCGTGGCATGGATGTGAAGGCGTTGTCTGCCGAAGCGCTCGATGCGGTGATGGTGTACGAGTGGCCCGGTAACGTGCGCGAGCTGCAGAATGCTCTTGAGCACGCGACGGTGCTGACCAAGGGATCGCTGATCGAGCCGCAGCATCTTCCCGAGCGGATCACCCGGCAGAAGAAGGAGCCGCTGATCGCCGAGCGCGCGCAGCCGAATCCGCCGCTCGACCTGATCGAACGGGCCTACATCATGTTCGTTTTGCAGGCCGAGGGCGGAAACAAGACCCGCGCCGCCGAAGCACTCGGGATCGACCCCAGCACACTCTATCGCAAGCTCTCCCGCTACGAAGAGGTCGAGGCGAAATAGTGGCCCAGGCCGCCGCGCTGATCCTGCTGGTGTTCGGCTGGTTGCCGATCGCCAACTGGATTCCCGGCGGCCACGACGCGCCATGGTACGCCACGCGTCTCACTGACTGGTTGAGCGGCGGCGCGATTGCACTGGGTGTCGGCATCGTCACGGCGATCGTGCTTCGACAATCGCCCCGGCTCTGGCGCGACGGCGCGTGGGCCGCGGTCGCGCGACGATGGAGAGGATTGGATCGACGCGCCGACGGCGTGATCGCCGTGCTGTGCATCGTGGTGTGCGCATTCGTGTCGCGCGCGACGTTTTCGACGAAACCGCTCTTCATCGACGAGATCATCCAGGTCTACCAGGCCCGCATCCTCGCCTCCGGTCATCTCTGGCTGGCCGCTCCACAGTTCCCGCAATTCAGCAGTGCACAACTCCTCCTCGACTGGGGCGGGAAAGTGTACGGGCAGTTTCCGGTGGGCGGCCCCGCGATGCTGGCGCTCGGCGTGCTGGTGCATGCGGTCTGGCTGGTGGGACCGGTCGCGACCGGCATCGGAGTGTATTGCTTCGCGCGGTTGTTGCGGCGGGTCGAGGGGCACGACGGGACGGCGCTCGCCGCGCTCCTGCTCTATGCCTTTGCACCGTTCACCGTCTTTCTCGGTGGAACGATGATGAACCACGTCACCGCGACGACGTGGGTGCTCGCTGCGGCGCTGGCGCTGGCATGTGCCGCGGAGGATGACCAGCCGCATCCGCGCGCCGCGTTCCTGCTGGGACTGGCGCTTGGTGTAGCAGCGACGATCCGTCCGGCTGATGCCGCCGCGTTTGCGCTGCCGGCCGCGGGGTGGCTGCTGTGGCGCGCGCGTGCGGGGAGGGGCCATCTCGCAGCGCTGCTGCTGAGCGGGCTCGGCGTCGCGTTGCCGATGGTGGCGCTCTTCTACGTCAACGCCCAGCAGACCGGTCATCCGTTCGAATTCGGGTACATCGCGATGTGGGGGAGGTCGCATGAGATCGGCTTTCACGCCGCACCATGGGGCGCCGCCCACACGCCGGCGCGCGGGGTGGAGCTGATCAACCTCTACTTCCTGCGGCTCCAGGACTACCTCTTCGAATCGGCGGGACCGTCGCTGCTCTTCGCGACGCTGGCGCTGGGCTTGACCCGGCGAATCAGATCGTTCGATCGCTGGGTGCTCGCGGCGTCGGGGCTGCTCGTGCTCGGCTACTTCGCGTACTGGCACGACGGCTTCTATCTGGGACCGCGCTTCTTCCTCCCGCTGACACCGTGGCTCGCGTGGTGGACCGCCCGGCTTCCGGTTGTGCTGCGGGCGCGAGCGGTGGCGGTTCCGGTGGTCCGCGGCACGGTGGCCGCAGGGGTGACAGCACTCCTCCTCGGTGCAGCGACCAGCGTCCCGATTCGCGCCGAACAGTATCGCAACGCCGATGTCTCGCGTCACTTCGATGTCGATTCGGCCGCGGCGTCGCAGGGCGTCCACGACGCGCTGGTGCTGGTGCGTGAATGGTGGGGCGGCCAGCTCGTGGCGGAGATGTGGGCGATGGGGGTGAATCGCGCCGATGCGGAGCACGACTATCGCTGGAACGACGCCTGCCGGTTGCAATCGGCGATAGACGAGACCCGGGCGGACGGGAGCGGGCCCGCGGGGCTCGCCCGCCGCCTTGCCGCGTTTCGCGGCGATTCAGCCCGCCTCGTCGTGAACCGGGCCCACTCCGATACTGCTGTCCGTATTGTGCCGGGATCGGCGTTGAGCCCGAAGTGCCTGCGCCGCATGGCGGAAGACAGCGCCGGTTTCGTGACCTATACGCCGCTCCTGCTGGTTCACGGGCATGGGAATCGCTACGTGCGGGATCTGCATGCCACTGATTCCCTGTTGCATCCGTTCTCGCATGGCACGCCGGTGTGGCTGCTGACCGAAGCGCCGCAGGCCGGGGCGCCGCTCCGCTTCGAGCGCGTGTCGGCGGATTCCGCGGAGCGTGACTGGATGATGCCGTGACCCAGGTCGCTGCGCTGATCCTGCTGGTGTTCGGCTGGTTGCCGATTGCCAACTGGATTCCCGGTGGCCACGATGCGCCGTGGTATGCGGGCCGGCTGAGCGAGTGGTTGAGCGGCGGAGCGATCGCACTGGGCGTCGGGATTCTCGCCGCGATGTCGGTGCGCCGATGGCCGAGGCTCTGGCGCGAAGGTGGATGGACTCGCATCGCCGCGCGTTGGCGTACACACGATCGCAATGCCGATGCGTTCATTGCGCTGGTGTCCATTGCCGTCTGCGCCGTCGTGGCGCAAACGATCCTCTCCGCAAAACCGCTGCTGATCGACGAAGTCATCCAGCTCTATCAGGCTCGCATCATCGCAGCCGGACATTTCTGGCTTCCTGCACAGAAGTACACCGAGTTCACCAGCGCGATGCACCTCCTCGACTGGGACGGGAAGGTGTACGGGCAGTTCCCGGTGGGTGGGCCGGCGATGCTGGCGCTCGGTGTGCTGCTGCACGCCGCATGGTTGGTGGGGCCGGTCGCGACCGGAATCGGCGTGTATCTCTTCGCCCGATTGCTGCGCCGCGTCGAAGCAGAGGACGGAACAGCGCTCGCGGCGGTCCTGCTCTACGCCTTCGCGCCGTTCACGGTCTTTCTTGGCGGGTCGATGATGAACCATGTCACCACGACGACGTGGGTGCTGGCCGCGGCGCTGGCGCTGGCGTGGGCGGTGGAGGATGACCGGCCGCATCCTCGCGCGGCGTTGGCGATGGGACTGGCCCTCGGCATTGCCGCGACGATCCGTCCGACCGATGCAGCGGCGTTCGCACTTCCGGCTGCAGGGTGGTTGCTCTGGCGTGCGCGTGCAGGAGGTGGGCACCTCGCCGCGCTGCTGCTGAGCGGGGTCGGCGTGGCACTGCCGATGGCGGTGATGTTCTACGTCAACTCACAGCAGACGGGTCATCCCTTCGAGTTCGGCTACATCGCGATGTGGGGGAAGTCGCACGAGATCGGTTTCCATGCTGCGCCCTGGGGGCCGGCGCACACGCCGGCGCGTGGACTGGAACTGATCAACCTCTACTTCCTGCGGCTGCAGGACTACCTCTTCGAGGCAGTTGGACCGTCACTGGCATTTGCCACGCTGGCGCTGGCGCTGACACGACGAGTACGGGCGTTTGATCGCTGGGTGCTGGCGGCGTCGGGACTCGTGGTGCTGGGATACTTCGCCTACTGGCACGACGGGTTCTATCTCGGGCCGCGCTTCTTCCTGCCGTTGGCTCCGTGGCTGGCATGGTGGACTGCGCGGCTACCGGCGGTACTGCGAGCACGGCGCGTGGTCGCTCCAGTCGTGCGCGGGACGGTCGTGGCCGGCGCGACGGCGCTCCTGCTCGGCGCGGCCACCGGCATCCCGATTCGGGCCGAGCAGTATCGCAACGGTATGCTCTCGATGCGGTTCGACATCGATCGCCTGGCAGCCGAGAGTGGTGTGCACAATGCCGTCGTGCTGGTGCGCGAGAGCTGGGGCGGTCAGATGGTGGCGCGGATGTGGGGACTGGGCGTCACGCGCACCGATGCAGACCATATCTATCGAACGACCGACGCCTGCCGTCTCGAGGGCGCGATCACGGCGACCGAAAAGGATCACGGTGACGCGGCGCAGCTCAAGCAACGCCTTGATCCCTTTCGCGGAGATTCGGCACGGTTGATCACGGTGACCAACCTTCCCGACACCACGGTCCGGTTCCTCCCGGGCGAGTCACTGACTCCGGTATGCGGCCGCCGGATTACCGAGGACCGCGCCGGATTTACACTGTATACGCCATTTCTCGTCGAACACGGCAGCAGCAACGTGTTCGTCCGCGACCTGCACGCGCTCGATTCGCTCGCGATTGCCCAACATCCGGGCATGCCGATATGGATCGTCACCGAAGGGAACCGGCTGGGAAGTCCACTCCGCTTCGAGCGCGTTCCGCTGGATTCAATGCGCCGGGAATGGGAACAGGACTAGCGCGTGGGGCGCGTCAGAATCCAGCTGGGCGCGAGGATGTCCACTTCTTCCTGATCATGCTTGCGCTGCCACGAGCCGAGATCGAAGTAGGGTGGTGTTGCGGTCCATTGCAGGGTCACGGCGGGGAGCGGCCCGCAGGGATTGTGGTCGTCGAGGACGGCGTTCCGCAGTAACGGTTGATGGAGCCGATCAGTGACTGCTTCGCACGTCGCCTCGGTGATCACCGGAAGCGCACTGTCTGGGACACCGATCGCTGCTGCGTACTGCCGGAGTTCTGGCGCCGTCACCGGCCAATGGCGACCACCCTGCCGCGGCGAAACAACGAACACCGTATCGAGCTTCGGCAGGCGCGGAAAGGTCCGGGCGATCGCCGCGGCGATATCGGCAATCGAGCGCTTGTTGCCGACCGTCCGTTCCGACACCGACGCGCTGTACCCGATGACCACCAGCCCAGCGGCCAGCGCCAGCCACCGACCGGATTTGACGTGCAGCACGATCTGGTCGAGTGCAGCGACGAAGAGTCCGGCGCTCGCGACAAAAAAAGGAATGCCGTAGAAGGCCGAGTACCGGGGCCAGAGCGCGTACAGCAATGCGCCCGCGATCGGGCAGGACGCGAGGCCGGCGATCCAGATCCGTCCCTCGCGACTCGCACCTCGACCGAGCCACATGATCACGCCGGCCGCCATCACCGCCAGGTAGACGACGTTGGCCGGAAACAGGGCTGTCTGCGCGCCGGCCGACCAGAACCGATCGGGGAGGACCATCGCCTGCAGCGTGTTCCAGAAGACGGCGAAGGACAGGCTTCCGGCGGCGAATGACTTGGCGTAGGCGTGGGTGACTGCGTGTGAGAGCGCCCATTCGACCGACCAGCCCTCCAGTACCAGAACGACCAGGAGCAGACCTGTGAGCCAGTAAAGCCGCGGAGACGTTCGGGGGAAACGGAAACCGGTGCCCGGGATCCAGCAGACAGCCAGTGCGATCACGGCCGGCAGGCAGATGCCGATAACTTCCTTCGAGAGAAGTACCGCCGCGGCAAGGACGGTGATGAGCGACGCTCGCATGCGCCATCGATCTGTATGCTGATACCCCGACGCCGCCAGGAACAACAGCAGCAGCAGTACCACCGCGAGCGGCTCACCCATGATGAAGAGCCACCCTTCTGTCGACGGGACGGCAATCGGGAGAAGGATTCCACCAATGACCGCAGCGGTGAGCGTGCCGCCCGCGCGACGAACAACGGCGACGAACAGGCTTGCGGCAAGAAGCATGAGGATGGCACGTTGCCACTGCCAGAGCACCGTGTTGTCCCCCGCGATCGCCCAGTTGACAGCCAGTTGGAGATAAGTCAGGTAGTTGGCCCGTCCGTCGGCGCGGGTAAAGGTGCAGAGCGCCTGGAAGGCCGACCACAAGCCGGTCGAGCGGTGGAACAGCGGCAGCATCTCCCCGTAATCCCAGACCGGGAATGCGCTTTGCACCCACGGGCGGACAACGACCAAGGAGAGAATCGGTGCCAGGTGAGCGAGCACGAGTTGCGCTCGGGATGGGGCTCGGCGCGGCGCCGGGAGTGACGATGTCATCGGGTCGGTCATCGCGACGCCCGCGGTCGGTTGCGTGACACCATCATCGTGTCCAATCTGCCAGGTGCGGGATCCGTCGATCTTCATCGCCGGCGATCGATACTCGATCCATGCCTGCCGAGCCTGCGGAATTCGGTTTCTTGATCCCCAACCTGACGCTGCGGCGCTTGAAGTCCTCTATGGCGAGCAGTACTTCGCGCACCGCGCCCCCGGAGCCCCGGGATATGACCGGTATCTCGCAGAAATCGAGAATATCCGCAGTACGTTCGATGATCGGCTCCAATACCTTCCCGATCCCCGCGCCGGCAACGCGCTGATCGACGTCGGTGCAGCGGTCGGGCTCTTTGTCGAACGCGCCCGCGCGGTGGGCTGGAACGCCGAAGGTGTCGAGCCGAGTCAATGGGCTGCGGGCTATGCCCGTGACATTCTCGGCCAGCCGGTCCGGCATGCGATGCTGGAGACCGCGGGCTTCGCGCCGGGCAGCGCCGACGTCGTCACGATGTGGGAAGTGATCGAGCATCTCCCTGATCCCGCGTGCACTCTGCGTGCCGTCCGCGATATTCTCCGCCCGGGCGGGTCGTTGGTCCTCTCGACTCCCGATGCGGGCAGCAGGGTGGCCCGCCTCCTTGGCCGCCGGTGGCTTGGCTGGTCCAAGGTGCCCGAACATCTCTTCTTCTTTGACAGACCGACGTTGCGCCGCGTGCTGGAAGAGTGCGGCTTTCAGGTCGAGTCGATGCGCTATGTGCCGCTGGTCGTCAGCCGGCAGTACCTGCTCGACCGGGTGGGACAGATGATCGGTATCAACGCTCATCGCCGACTTCCGCAATCGTGGCTCGAGCGGCCAGTCCGCATCAATCCATTGTACGACTTGCTCGTTGCGGCGCGAAGACTGTGACAGAAATCGCCGTCAGCGTCATTCTGCCATGTTTCCGATCGACCCCGGTCGCGCTCCGGACCGCCGAGGTGCTTGCGGCGTACCTCCCGACTGTCTTTCCGACGTGGGAACTCATCGTCGTCGACGATGGTGAGAACGAGTTCGGCACCGCACCGCTTCCCGATGCGGACAATGTCCGGCTCATCACGCATTCCAGGAACCTCGGCAAGGGCGCGGCGGTGCGTACCGGAATGCTTGCTGCCCGCGGGCGGATTCGCATCTTCACGGACATCGACATGCCGTATGATCGCGAACTGCTGCCGGTCCTCGCGGATTACATCGATCGGTCGGGGTTTCATCTCGTCATCGGCGACCGGACCTTGCCGGGATCGCACTACGCGGCGGCGACGAGTCCGGCGCGGCGGATGCTGTCGGCAGTCGCGTCACGCGTCATCGGCTCGCTCGTGACGGGCGGATTCTTCGATACGCAGTGCGGGATCAAGGCGATGCGCGGCGATGTGGCGGACGCGCTTTTTCCGATGATCCGGACCCGGCGTTTCGCGTTCGATGTGGAGATCGTGTATCTGGCACTCAAGCACGGGCTCGATGTGAAGCGGGTGCCGGTGCACCTGCGACGCAACCTCGAGTCCTCGGTCCGGCCGTTTCCGGACGCGGTGCGCAGCGCGATCGACATCCTTGCGATCAAGCTCAGGCAGCTCCGACGCGAGTACGACAATCCCGAATTGGCAGCGATCATCTTTGACGAACATGCCCGGGCGCTCGCGCGCAATCATTCCCTGCCGACGAGCGCGCCCACCGATCGATCGGAATCCACCCGCTGACGGCGCCTGACTCAGTGTCCCGATGAGGCCGGCGGCGCAAACAACGCCACCCCCACCCGGTTCGGCCCCATGTCCCAATGCACCACCAATTGCCAGTCTGCCGCCCACGACGGCGGCTTCCCCGCGTTCGGCCAGATCTGCAGCAGCAGGCACGGCACCTTCCCCGGCTGATCGGCGTAGCGTGCCGAAATGTTCGGCACCGCGATCGGCCGGAAAACGGTCGTCGGCTGGAGCGATCGCGTCAGCGCCATGACGGGATATTCCCACGCGTCAGGCCACGTATGCGTCCCGACGTCGCCGCAACCGCTTGCTGCGATCCGGTCGACGATGTCGAGATACGGACGCGCCAGCGCCGGCTCGTACATGAAGTACGTCAACGATCTCGGTGTCGTCAGTACACTGGGCCTCGGCGCGATGGTGTTCCCCGGAATCGACAGCAGCGGACGGGTATACCCGAGGAGCGCGACCGGAAGCGCGCCGATCAGCAGGATGCCGATGATCATCTGCCTCGGCACCTTCGCCAGTCGATCGAGCTCGCCGGCGGCGATCGCCGCGGCCAGCACGAAGAGCGGCGTCTGCAAACGGCTGTTGTAGCTCTGCCACTTGAGTTCGGCGCAGAAGATCACGAACGCCCCCGCCAGCGCCATCACGATCCACGCCGATGTTCTGCGAGGCGGCGACCGGAACAGCGCCACGATGCATCCGGCGATCAGCAGGAGGTGCAACGGATTCGGCGCCGATTCCTCGTGGGTGTTCCACGGTGTCGGAATGAACTTCGGATTCCACGTCGTCCGTTGGTCGTCGGGATTGACACCCAACGTGCGCGACAGGCCGGACACGCCATCGGTCACCGCTGAGTTCACGCCGGACCATGGTGTGCCGAGGTGCAAGCTCAGGTTCCGGAGCACGTTGACGAACACCTGCGCTGGCGCATGCGTCTGCATCGCCGCGTCGTTGCGCCAGGTCGCATCGCCGGCGGGATCGCCGAACACTGCCGCATTGCGCGCCATCTGCGGGCCAGCGATCAATGCGATCGCCACACACAGTCCCGCACAGAACGCTGCCGCGGACCTCCACGATCGCCTCGCCACCAGCACGATGAGCGGCAGGAGTGCTGCTCCAGCGAAGAGGAGTCCGGTCTGCTTCGTCGCGGTTGCCAACCCGAACGCGAGCGCGGCGAACGCGGCATCGAGCCGTCGCCTGCTACCCAGGAAGCGGTATCCGAACCCGCACGCGACAGCGCACCAGCACGCGGCGGTGAGGTCGGTCTGCGTCCCGCTCGACTGCGCCACCGCCATCGGGAGCGTTGCCACCACGATCGCGGCGAGCACCGCCGCACGAGTGCTTCCGCCCAGCACGCGTGCCAGCAGCGCCGCGCCGCCGCAGGCCCCCGCGAATCCGATCCACTGCACCATGCTGGCGAACCGGTCACCACCGCTGAGCAGCTCGAACTGCAGCACGCCATACTCCGCCCACGACGGCATGAAGAGCTGGCGGGTGTTGAATGTGGCGAACGGCCGCAGCGATCCTTGCTGGATCCACCGTTCCACCCGTACCAGATGGTAGGTCAGCCCGTCGTACGAATTCGGGGCGGAGCAGAGCGCGACGACCAGCGTCAGCGCCAGGAGCAGCGCGACGGGCCAGAGCGCCAGGAGTGCAGAACGATCAATGGTCGCGTGGGTGTCGACCCCCCGTGCGCGGCGCGCGACGATCCACGCCGCTCCGCTGGCGATGATCCAGAGTGTTGCGCTCCCGGTGGCGTTGAGGAGCCCCGCAGCCGATTGCAGTTCCGTCCCGATCGAGACGACGACACCCAGGACAATGAGAGCGGCGCAACCACTCTCGAGCACGCCGTATCTCGTGCGCTGGAGCGCGGCGACCCACGCAAGCCACGCAACCAGCGGGAGGAGAATCACTCGCTGCCCGTCGTCGCCGAGCTGTCCGCCGCCGCTCGAAGCCGGCGAATCCGCACCAGTTCCGACGCAAATTCGCCCTGGCCACGATCGAGCGCCTCGCGAGCGATTCGTTCGGCGTCATCCCATCGCCGCTCGGCCATCAGGCACTCGATCAACTTGGCGCGCAGCAACGAGCCAGTCGGATCGAGCCGCAGCCCCGATTCAAGGATCGGAATCGCTTCGGCGTAGCGTCCATCGGCTCGGAGAAACTGTCCCAGCCGGTCATTCACTTCCGGATCGTGCGGCCAGAGCTTCATCGCATGCGTGAGGTCGGCGATTGCCAGCGAATCCTTTCCCGCGCCTTCCCAGTAGATCCCCGCCGTCCGCCACGCGCGGTACGCATCGGGCGCATCCACGGTCAGTGCGGCGTGAAAGTCCGCTTCGTCTTGCCACGTCGGCACGCGCAGGGCACTTCGCACCGCCAATCCGGCGCCCCACGCAGCGAGCACGGCCACCAGCGTTCGGAACACGGTTTGACGATCGGCAGGACGGGTGGCCACGAGCCGGTCGAGTACCCCGCCCACGACCATCGCCAACCCGATACTTGGGAGAAAGAGAAGTCGCTCCGCCATCACGACCCCGGTCGGCGTGAGCACGTTGCTGATCGGGGCCAGCGTCATTGCAATCCACAGCAGTCCGAACGCCACCACCGGCGCGCTGCGCTTTGCGCGTGCGAAGCCGGCAATCCACAGGAGCACCAGCGCGATGCCGACCAGGTGTTCGACGCGAAACGGCCCGCCGATCGGAACTCCAGGTGGCCCGTACTCCGCCTGCAGATGTACCGGCCACGCGATCAGCCGGACGTACCGCAGAAGGATCGCGAGAAACGTCAGCGACCGGCCACCGATCCCCTGACCCCCGAACGCCGCCGCCGGGACTTCGCCGGTCGCTGACAACAGCACGCTGGTGCGAAAGAGAAAGAGCAGCACCGACACCATTGTCACCGGCACCAGCAACCGTGCGACGACTCCAGGCCGCCGGTCGAGCGCCAGGGTCCATTCGGCGCCGAGGAGGAGCGGCACCAACACGAATCCCTGCTCCTTCGATCCCATGGCGATGATCGCCACGGCGATCAGTCCGACCACCGCCCTGGTCGTCGCCTGCCGGAGCCGGGCGTCGAGGTAGATCAGCGCCGCCGCGAGCAGTGCGATTGCGACCCAGAGCTCGGACTGGCCGACGATGTTCGCGACCACTTCGACGTGCACCGGGTGGACCAGAAAGAGGATCGTGGCGCCCGCGGCTGCGAGTTCACCGATTCCGAGCCGGCGCATCACCGCGAAGAGGAGCGCGCCGATCGCGAGGTACATCACCAGCGAGACGAGATGAAAAAGCCACGGCGCTCCGTGACCGAGCCACCATTGCGCCGCGAATCCGGCGATGGTGACCGGACGCCAGAGCGTGCCGAGCCAATACGGTGCGGCCGGAATGGTATGCCACAGTGCCGGGTCGGTGACCCGCGGATTCTGCGTGATCGCCGGAACATCGTCGTAGACGAATCCGTTGCGGATGCTGAGCCCCATCGCGGCGATTCCCGCCACGGCGACTGTGGCGACGATCCACCGTCGACGCGCCGTCATCGTTTCGGAATGCTGTCCACGGGTGGCGGCAGATTGACTGTATGCGGCGGAGCGTGCACCCGGTCGGCGCTGTCGGCGATTTCAGCGTATCGCGCCAGCGTCGTGTGCTGCGGGCCATACGACGCGCCGAGGCGTGCTTCGACTGCCGCCTCCTTGTAACGACCGAGCCAGAGGAGGCAGGCCACTTCCGAGCCGCGTACACCATTGTGTGCCGGCATCATCGCCAGCACTTCCTTGTACAGATTCAGCGCCGGTTCGCACATCGCTGCAGCACGATACTTGTCCGCCAGGTCGATGTAGACGGGCACCGCCGCGGGATAGAGGTCGATCGCCTTGCGGTACTCGAGTTCGGCCGTCTTCTTCATGTTGACGCCAAACAGGACCGAGGCATAGGCGTGGTGCGCGCGCCAGCTCCTCGGCGCATCGATGACCGACTGGAACCAGAGCGTCGCGGAATCACGCCACACCATCTGGCGCGACATGCTGCGAGACAATCCCATCGCGAGCAGGACGATCGATCCAGTCGCCGCGGCGATCCGCCCAGGCGATCCGCGACTGTATAGCCACGCGCCAGCGAGCCAGAGGATGTCGGCACCGGCGATCACCACGCCGACGCTGCTGAGGAAGAGGGTCCGCTCGGCGAGGACGATTCCGGTGGGAATCAGGACGTTGCTCACCGGGATCAGCCCGATCGCCGTCCAGAGGATCCCGAACGCGACCACCGGCCGGCGGTGCCAGCAGTACCACGCCAGGACGAAGGTGGCGATCAGCAGCAACGCGCCGAACGATTGCGCGGTACCCCAATGCGTTGTCCCGACGATTTCTCCGGGTGAATAGTCGGCCTGCAGGTGCGCGGGCCAGAACAGGAGCCGGTACCACTTCGGTACCACGCCGAGCATCGTGATCGCGCGGCCTCCGACATGCAGCCCGCCAAGCGCCTCGGCGGTGAAGCTCCCCTTGGTGTTTCCGGCGAGGACGATGGTGCGCACTCCCGCGACGCATACGGCAACGAGGACAAACGCGAGATACAGCGGTCGCAGGAGTACGAAGCGTTCGCGCCAGGTCCGCCCATCGTCGATGATGGTCAACTCGGCAGCCACCAGCATCGCCGGGAGCATGGCACCGCTTTCCTTGAACAGCATCGCGACCAGGTAGCCGAACACCATCAACGACATCGAGCGCCGGGTGATCGCGTCGCCGCTGCGACGGTGATCGATGTATGAAGCCGTGAGCATCGCCACCAGGATCCCCACCACAAGTTCCGCCTGGTTCACGGCAACGGCGACCGCTTCCACGTGGACCGGGTGGATCGCAAACCACGCGGCCGCAACCCAGGCCGCCCCCGGGCCGAGGCATCGGCGGGCGAGTCGATAGACCGCCAGCACCGCGCCGAGATAGAGGAGAACGGAGACGATACGGAAGATCGGTTCGTGTCCGCCACTCACGACCCACTGAACGGCAAACGACAGCATGGTCAGCGGCCGGTAGAGATCTCGCGGATAGGGCCACGGCCAGTACGCCTGGCCGAAGAGAACCCATGGATGGGCGAGGGTGTGGACCAGGCCGTTGACCTTGATGATCGGCAGGTCGTCCTGGACCCACGTGTTCCAGAGGCAGGAAAACGTCGACCCGAGAGCGAGGAGAACGAGTCCCGCCAACCCGGCCCAACGCGGGAAGCGGATGTGCCTTGTGGAGGCATTCATCCCGTTTCGCCCCGGCACGGATAATGAGTGGGAAGGTGACGTTTTCTCATGCGGTTGACTCCGGACTTGCAGACTTCAAGGCTTTCCGCTGCCGAGTCCCGCGAAATGCGCCAGGATTATCTCGGCGAAGACCTTGTGTGACAACAACTTATCGGCAAGCCCCGTGCCGTGGCACCGCGATTGCCAATGTTTTCGGCCAGCAACGCGGGGCCCCTATTTTGACCTTTGCGCTGCACAGTTTCCTCGGCAACCATCACTGGAGAGAGAGACATGTTGCGCAATCGCAAGGGCTTTACCCTGATCGAGCTGCTGATCGTGGTCGTGATCATCGGCATTCTGGCGGCCATCGCCATCCCGAAGTTCGCCGCGACGAAGGACAAGGCGAAGCTGGCGTCGGTGAAGTCCGACGTC